>JAKARN010000166.1 GCA_021828425.1 Pseudomonadota bacterium
GACCTGCCCGCGGGCTTTGGATCCCCAGGAGGAACCCGCGTCCCAATGCAGTGCATCCGGGTAGCTGGTTGATGGCGGTCATCAGTTTTTGACTAAGCTCCCGGACCGAATGCAGGCAGTCCTCCCGTTCCAACACCTCGAATGTCGCAAGCAAGGCGGCCATGGCCACGGGCCCGCCTCCGAAGGTGCTGCCGAGATCATGGGCTTCCAGTTCCGAGGCGATGTCGGCGGTGACGGTAGTCGCCGCTACGGGGATTCCGGACGCCAACCCCTTGGCCAAAGTCACCATGTCCGGCTCCAGTCCTGTTCGACTGGCGCAGAACCAAGTCCCGGTTCTCCCGAGCCCGGTCTGGATCTCGTCGAAAATGACGAGGCAGCCCGCCGCATGAGCACGCGCGATGAGTTCCCCGAGCCAGGCATCCGGAGCGACGCGGACTCCACCCATCGACTGAATCGGTTCTAGAATCACGGCTGCAGCCTGGTGAAAATCAACGCCATCCCAGGCGGCCGGCTCGGCGAACGGCAACCAGTCGACATGGGGCGCATAACGGGCAAAGGGTCCATTGAGGCGTGGATCATCAGTAACCGCGAGCGTGAGGGCGGTTCGGCCATGGAAAGAGCCGCGAAACGCGATCAGACGTTCTCTTCCCGTCAGTTTGAGTGCAATCTTGAGCGCATTCTCATTGGCTTCGGCCCCAGAATTGCAGAAGAACACCCGGCTGAGACGGTCGGGGAGGTGCGCCACCAGGGTCGCCGCAGCCCGTTCCCGAACGTTCAGGCGGGTCGAGGTTGAGTAGAAAATGAGTTTCCGCATCTCCCGGTTGATGGCTCTCCGTATATGCGGATGGGCATGGCCCGTGAGGGCGACGGCGTGTCCGCCGTAAAAATCGTAGAACACACGGCCCCCACGATCCCAAACCCGGTCATTGCGACCCCGAACAATTTCAATGGGCCAGACCGGACCTTGCCCCAAAAGCTGCGGGGATATATCGGAAGGCATAATTTTATTTGCATATTAATGGATACTGTTAGTATTATATTCAACCAGTTGAATCGTGTCAACCTGTTTTGTATTATCTATATTCGTATTTTTTACTTTGAGTATTCATCTGATATAAAATTCATTCATGACAAACGAAAACACAGACGACATCCTGCTTGCGCTCGTCATGGAAGAGACGATCACCGACCAGGAAACCATGCGGGCTCGGCTACGGGAACGCGGAGTTAACCTGACCCAGCCCACACTCTCCCGTCGTCTCGCCCGCCTTTCCATCCGCAAGGTTCATGGCCGCTATGCCCACTATGAACCGTTGCGCAAAACCAGCCCCCTCTACTTCGAAGTGGAGCTCTCCCCTCCCAATCTCTTGGTGATCCGGACGGCACCGGGATTTGCCCAAGCCTTGGGGCTCAAAATCGACCAGCTCAAGCTGGAGGGGATCGCCGGCTCACTGGCCGGAGATGACACCGTTTTTGTTGCAGTCCGCCGCCCACAGATCTTGGAAGAAATCCAGGCCCGCCTCGAATCATTTCTGGGGCAACCGGCTTGAACTGCGCCCCCCCGGGGTACCGGATCGCCCACCGAAAACTGGGCCTCCTGTTTCCTGAAGGAGAGATGGGGAAACCCAAAGATTCATGAAGAATCCGATCCGGCAGGCCGCCCACAAAATCCGGGAACTCTTGGTGCAGGGGCTCACCCCGGAGAGAATCACCCTGACCGTGGTGTCAGGAGCCTTTCTGGGGATCAACCCGGCAATCGGGACCACCACATTCCTTTGCACACTGATCGCGCTCGGTCTCGGACTCAACTTGCCGTTGATCCAGATCATGAACTACGCGGTTTATCCGCTCGAAATCCTCTTTCTCGTGCCCTTCATTGGACTGGGTCATTGGCTCGTGAGCGGACATCCACTCTCGCTCACCCGCGCCGAGATCCTGTCCCGTTTCCACGCCGGGTGGATACCTGCCCTGGAACAGTTGTGGGCTTACCTCCTCGAGGGTCTCCTCGGGTGGCTCGTGGTAAGCCTGCTTTTGGCGCCTATCTGCTACTGGGTTCTCTCGCGGCTGCTCAGACGGCTGCGACCCGCACCCCCGGGGTCCGGGGATTCTCCCCCTCTGCTCGCGGTTCCGAGGAAGCAAGATAAATGACGGAAGCCATCCGGCCCGTCATGCCCTCGCGCCGGTAAGAATAAAAAAGTTCGGGATGCCTGAAGGTCCCGAACGGACCGTGGCCGATCCAGCCGACGCCTCGTCGTTCCAGACGCGCATGAGCCAGGGCTGCAAGATCCACCCCGAAATGTTCCGGACGGGCCCGAGGCAGGAAAAACCTTAGATCCTCCGGTCTTGTAAACACCTCCCGCACACCCGGCCCGGTCTCATAGCAGTCCCCCTCAATGCCAGGCCCGATCCAGGCCACGAGTTCCGACGGATCACGCCCCATCGCCTCCAGAGTCGCCTCCAGCACACCCTGTGCGAGCCCCCGCCAGCCCGCATGGGCCACCGCCACACGGCAACCATTCCGGTCCGCGAAAAAAACGGGTAGACAATCTGCCGTTAGCACGGCAAGCACCACACCCGGAATGGCAGTCGTGGCTGCATCGGCACACTCCGGTGGAGCGGAACCCGCCGGCTCCCGGGCGTCGACCACACGAGACCCGTGCACTTGTGTGAGCCAATCTGGCTCGGCGGGCAAATCCAGTGCGGAAATCAGATGCCTCCGATTCCGGATGACCACACCCGGGTCATCGCCCACATGAGTGGCCAGATTGAGTGAGGCGTAAGGTTCCACACTGTGACCACCCTGACGGGTGGTCACAAAGGCGCGCACCGTGGCAGGGACCGGCCAGACCGGTTCCAGGCAAAGCAGGGACCGTGAACACCGCCACCGGTAATCCGCCCCCTGATGCTCCGTCATGGCGCACACTCCCGCTCGAAAAACAGACCCGGGAAAACCCTACGCATGGTGCACGCCGGCTTCCGCCGCCCGGATCAGCCCGAGCAAATCCTCGAGGTCCTGCGGGAGCGGAGCCTCCCACTCACAGGGTTCGCGCGTCCCCGGATGCCTGAACGACAGCGACTGGGCATGCAGCGCCTGGCGTGAAAAAGTGCGGACCGCCTCTCGCACTTCGGCACACATCCCGCGCGCGCTGCGTGATCGTCCTCCATAGAGGGGATCGCCGACCAGGGGGTAGCCGACATGCGCAAGATGAACCCGGATCTGGTGAGTGCGTCCGGTCCCCAGTGACGCTTCGATCAGACAGGCTCCCGTGAACCGTTCACGGATTCGGAAGGTGGTATCCGCCGGTTTGCCGGAGGGTACAACGGCGCGCCGCTGCCGGTTCCGTCGATCGCGTCCCAGTGGAGCTTCGATCTTCTGCCCTGCCGTCGGTTCTCCCAAAACCAGCGCCCAATAGACCCGCCGCACCTCCCGTGCGGCGATGGCGCGGGTCAGTCGAGTGTGCGCGGGTTCATTGCGGGCGATCACGAGAAGACCGGAGGTGTCCTTGTCCAGACGGTGCACGAGCCCCCCCCTCGGAACCCGGTCCAGCTCGGGATACCGGTACAAGAGCCCATTGAGGAGGGTCCCGCCGTGGTGGCCGGCTCCGGGATGCACCACCAGTCCTGCCGGTTTATTCACCACAATGAGGTCCGCATCCTCCCAGACTACGGTCAATCCCATGGGTTCTGGTCCGGCCGGAGCGCGGGATAAGGGTTCGCCGAAATCGACTTCGAGGCTCTCGTCGGCCTTCACCCGACGACTGGGGAGGGCCGCACGACCCGACAGCCGGACCCGTCCCTCACGAACCAGTTCTGCGAGACGGCTACGTGAAAATCCGGGATAGAGCTCAGCCAGTACCTGATCCAGCCGACGGCCGGCACAAGAAACCGGGATCCGGACCAAACGGGCCGGAATTTCCGGGGGAGCGTTCTTCCGCGCTATACTTTCCACTTCCCTGCATCCGGGCTCCTCACCGTCCATGAGTCACCGACGTTTTCGCGTTGCCACCCTCACGGCCCTTGCCACCCTGATCCTGGCGGGTTGTGCGGGCACGCCACACCCCTCTGCCCGTCCCACCGCCCTCTCGCTTTACGAACATGGCCGTCACGCACTGGAGGCGGCTAATTTCAAGGCAGCAGAAGGCTATTTCCGCAGCCTCAAAGCCGACTACCCGTTCAAGCGCTATGCCCGAGAAGCGGCTCTTTACCTCATTTATACGCACTTTATGGCCGGCCATAACCATGAGGCGGCCAACACGGCCCGTCGTTTTATCCAGGAACATCCCCGTAGTCCCGATGCCCCCTACGCCTACTTCATGGTCGCCGTCTCTGAATCCCAGATTCCCCTCAACTTCGTCGACCGCCTGTTCGGGGCCAATCCTGCCAAACGGAACATCCAGAACCTGAGGGCTGCTTTCAACGACTATAAGAAACTCCTGCTCCACTTTCCCCGCTCGCCCTATTCGCTGTACGGCCGTTTCGAGATA
>JAKARN010000167.1 GCA_021828425.1 Pseudomonadota bacterium
CCGATCTAAAGCGGCGAGAGGGCCGCCCCGAACATGCCTTGCAACAGCCGGAACACGACAATTTCGGCCAGCGACGTCGCCATTCCGCACAAGCCGGAGGTGACGAGAAAACCGAAAATCGAGATCAAAAAGTAACGTCTCTGGCCCAGACGGTCCGTCAGAAATCCGGTCAGGGGCATGAGGATGGCCGAGGAGACGAGATAGCTCGTAAGGACCCAGGTGATCTGGTCGCTCGTGGCACCGAGCTGCCCTTGCATCTTGGGCAGGGCAACGTTGACGATCGTGATATCAATGACCTGCATCACGGTGGCCATCATGACGGCCACCGTGATCAGAAAGCGGGATGTGGGAGCGGGGTTTTCGGGAACCGGAATGTCAGTGGGAGACATGAGCCTTGGTGGAGTGAGCGCCATGATCCAGGACTTGAATGGTCACACTGGCACTGGCGCCCACCCGCAGCGGGTAGGCCGCGCTCGGGTCGAGAACGGCGATGCGGACTGGAACACGCTGGGTCACCTTGACCCAGTTCCCGGTGGCATTTTCGGGTGGCAGCAGGGAAAAGGCGGTCCCGGCCGCCGGGCTGATGCTGATGACCCGGCCCTGGAAGCGGTGCCCCGGGTACATGTCGACATGAATGCGGGCCGGATCTCCCACCCGGATACGCGAGAGGTCGGTTTCCTTGTAGTTGGCATTGACCCACCAAAAATGCGAACAGACAATCACAAAGGGTGCCTGTCCCGCCATCGCCATGTTGCCGGAACGGAGCTTGACCTTGGCGGCCTCCCCATCACAGGTCGAGTAAACATGGGTCTGCTTGAGCCGCCAGAGGGCGTTATTGAGGTTGGCCTGGGCGATCTCGATGAGCTGGTTATGCGGTCCGGGCTGTCCCAGTTTCCGGCGGGCTGCTTCCAGCTGGGATTCGGCCAGATGGAGGCGGGCTCGGGCGCTTTTTAGGGCCGCAATCGCATCATCATAGTTCTGGGTCGTGGCGTAGCCCTCGCCCAGGAGGTTGTGGGTTCGCTGCGCATTGAGCCGATCGTTGACATAGATGGCGTGGGCGAAAGCCACGTTGGCCTGGTCGGCCTCGACCTCGGCGACTTCGGCATGGACATCCCGCAAGGCCTCGGTCAGTTCGGCTCGGGCCCGGGCGACTGCAATCCGAAAGGGTGTGGAATCAATCCGGAACAGGAGCTCGCCATTTTTGACCTGTTCATGGTTGTGGACGAAAACGCTTGCGATCCGGCCGGAAACGAGAGGAGCCGGACGGACAACGTGTGCATCCAGGTACGCGTCTTCCGTATTCGGATGATATTTGCTGTATTCGAAGTACCCATAGCCACCGCCTATCAAACCCAAACCCACCACGGTGAGCAGGGACCAGCGGATGATCTTGCGCACGGATAAACCTCCGGAAAGGGAAAGGGACAACCGATTCGCCGTCCCCCGGGAAGTGGGAAGCTCCGGTCGGCCGGGAGGCGAGCCGGGGAAACAGGACCTATTTTAGCCTATAAACGGCCGGCCTCTATGCGGCTGCCGAACCCTGGGGTGCGCCTCCTACTCCAGCCGGTCCAGTTCTTCCAGCTGACGGGCAAGCTCTCCGCAGTGAAGTTCAAGAGCAGCCAGGCGGACCTGCTCGCTCTCGATCAGGGAGCCGGGTGCCCGGTTGCGAAAGCTGGGATTTTCAAGGCGGGACTGGACCTGGGTCTTCTGCCGGGAAGCATTTTCGAACTCCTGACGGAGACGGGCGCTTTCGGCCCCGCGATCGATGTGACCGCTCAGGGTGAGCCAGAGCGTGGCGGGGAGGGTCACGACGGTCGCAGATCCCGGTGGTTTGGGTGATCCGGCCGGCATTTCCTCGCAGGCCTCGAGCCTGGCCAAAAGCCGGATAGAGGCGATTTCGCGCCGGATGATCGCAGCCTCATCCGCATCATTCGCCGTCATCACAAAAGCGGCCTGGAGTCTTTTTGCATCCGCAATCCGATAGGCCGACCGGGTACGGCGGATCGCCATGATGAGCTCCTGCAGCCGCAAAACCCCACGCTCGAGTGATGCATCCCGGTCCTCCACGATCGGGGAGGGCGTGGCGGCGGTCAGGATCCGGTCCGGGCCTTCCGGGTGCAGCCAGGCGAGTCTCCCCCACAACTCCTCGGTAATGAAGGGGATGACGGGGTGCAGCAGGCGCAAGAGCGCGTTGTAGGTTCCCACGAGGGTGGAGCGGGTTTCGGCGCAGATGGCCTCATCCCCGGATGCGGAAACCAGCAGGTTTTTGGCAACCTCGAGATACCAGTCACAAAACTCGTTCCAGGTGAACTCGTAGAGGTGGCCCGCGAGTTCGTCGAAACGATAGTTGCCGAGTGCTTCCTCAACAGCCCCGCAGACGGACGCCAGACGGGAACGGATCCAGCGGTTCCAGACATGCGTGGCCGGCGTGGGGGGGACGGGTTGTCCACACAGCTGTTGGATCAGCCGGCCAGCATTCCAGAGCTTGTTGCAGAAATTGCGGTAACCGGCAACCCGCTTCAAGTCGAAACGCAAATCGCGCCCGGGTGCGGCAAGAGCGGTAAAGGTAAAACGCAAGGCATCGGTCCCGAAGGCCGGAATGCCCTGCGGGTATTCCTTGCGGGTTTGGGTCTCGATTTTCCGGGCTTGGTTCGAGAGCAATAGACCCCGGGATCGTTTTTGGACCAGGGTTTCGAGGCCGATGCCGTCGATCAGGTCGAGTGGGTCGAGCACGTTGCCCTTGGATTTGGACATTTTCTGTCCTTCGGCATCGCGGACCAAGGCATGGACGTAGACCGTCCGGAACGGGACTTCGCCCATGACATGGAGTCCCATCATCACCATGCGGGCCACCCAGAAAAAAATGATGTCGAAGCCCGTGACCAAAACCTCGGTCGGGTAGAAGGTCTTCAGGGCAGGGTCGTCTTGTGGCCAGCCCAAGGTGGCAAAGGGCCAGAGCGCTGAGGAAAACCAGGTGTCGAGAACGTCCGGGTCCTGGTGGAGCGGGTGGCTTGGATCCAGTGCATGGCGACGGCGAACATCGGCTTCGTCGTGGCCGGTGTACCATCGCCCCTGATCGTCACACCAGGCCGGGATCCGGTGACCCCACCAGAGCTGCCGGCTGATGCACCAGTCCTGGATATTGTGCATCCAGTCAAAAAAGTTCTGAGCCCAGTTTTCCGGGACGAACCGGATCCGCCCGCTTTCCACAGCCCGGATCGCCGGTTCCGCGAGCGGCCGGGTCTGGACGAACCATTGGCGGGTGAGCATCGGTTCGATGATGGCCCCGGAACGTTCACCGCGGGGGATGGACAGGCGGTGCGCTTCAGTCTTCTCAACGCGTCCTGCGGCTTCGAGCTCGCGAATCAGCTGCTCACGGGCTTTGAGACGATCGAGTCCCCGGTAGGCCTCGGGAATGAGATGACCCCGGCCCAGCTCCGGTGCGTCCCATTCAAGGCCCGGCGGCAGCCAATGCAGCGGTTCTGGCGAGCCGGACTCGCGGGCGGCCCGGGCCGGCTCCGTCAGGCAGCCACGGGAATCCAGGATGCGGAACAAGGGCAGCGCCTCTTTTTCGTGGAGACGCTCCCAGACGGCAAAATCGTTGAAGTCGTGCGCCGGCGTGATCTTGACGCAACCGGTTCCGAAAGCCGGATCGACGAACGCATCGGCAATCACGGGAATCGTCCGCCCGCCGGTGGGCAACCACACCCGTTGCCCCACAAGGTCGTGGTAGCGTGAATCGTCGGGATGCACGGCCAGGGCCACGTCGCCGAACAGGGTTTCGGGGCGGGTGGTCGCGACCACGACCGCCGCTTGACCCCCGGTCCGCGGGTAGCGGAGGTACCAAAGCGTGCCCGCCTCCTCTTCGGCGCGGACCTCGAGGTCGGAGAGCGCTGTCTCCAGCTGGGGATCCCAGTTGACGAGACGCAATCCCCGGTAAATCAGGCCCTCTTCATGGAGCCGGATGAACACTTCGGACACGGCCCGGCTCATGGCGGGATCCAGCGTGAACCGTTCCCGGGACCAGTCTGCCGAACAACCGAGCCGTTTCATCTGGTTGAGGATCATTCCACCGGAAGCCTCCTTCCAGGCCCAGACCCGCTCGAGGAAGGCTGTCCGTCCGAGGGTTATCCGGTTCAATCCCTCCTTCTCCAGTTCCCGTTCGACGACCATCTGCGTGGCGATGCCGGCATGATCGGTTCCGGTCTGCCAGAGCGCGCAGTCACCGTTCATGCGGGCCCTTCGGATCAGGATGTCCATGAGGGTGTCCTGGAAGGCGTGGCCCATGTGCAGCGTGCCGGTCACGTTGGGCGGAGGGAGCAGGATGCAGTAGGGGGTTCCCTGCCCGGAGGGTTTGAAGCCATCCCCTTCAAGCCACAGGGCGTAGAGCCGCTTTTCCACCTCGTGGGGCTCGTAGGCCTTGGGCAAGGGAAGAATCGAGGCGTCTC
>JAKARN010000168.1 GCA_021828425.1 Pseudomonadota bacterium
CGCGCCACCCCGGGGGGCGTCGAGCGAATGATGGAGGCGGAACTGGACAGCACTCACGCGATGACCAAGACCGAAGAGCCTCTGGGCCTGGTCCAGGCCGATGAAGGCCAGCCCATGATCGAAGGCGTAGTCGCCGGCATCGAAGATGCCGACCACCCGGAAACGCCGGACCCGCGGGATGAGTCCCGCCGGCGTCACCAGACCCTCGGGGACCATGAGAATCACATGGTTGCCCACGGTGACGCCGAGATCGTAGGCCAGGTTGCGCCCGAGAATGATGTTCCAGTGCGCGCCTTGCAGGCCTGCGAGATGTCCCGCGACCAGCTTGGGCGCCAAGTTGAGCACGGAGGCTTCTTGGCGCGGACGGATGCCCTCGATGCGGGCTCCCCCGAGGTTGCCGTCGGCGGCCAGCATGGCCTCCCCCGAGACCACCGGGGCCGCCCCGGTCACGCCGGGAATCCCCCGCCCGAACCGGGCCACCTGCGACCAGTTCTTGAGGGCGCCGCTGAAGGCGGAGACCGTGACCTCCGGCGTCATGCCGACGATGCGCTTCCGGAGTTCATGGTCAAAACCGTTCATGACCGAAAGCACCGTGATCAAGGCCGCGACCCCGATGGTGATGCCCAGAACCGAGATCAGCGAAATGACCGAAACGAAACGGTTGCGGCGTTGGACCTTGAGGTAACGCAGTGCCACGAACAGTGAAAACGGGCGGTACATGGAAGGCGGTCCGTCCCTAGCGGCGGCTTGTCTTTCCCCGGAAAAGATTTATGATGGAAAAGTGATTTCCGCTCACAACGGTTCACGGGGAGGGCTGGGGCATGCGTATCATAACGATTCTCACCGCCGGCGTCATGTCGGGGCTCCTCCTGACCACCACTCCCCCCCCTGCCCGGGCGGCCAGCCGGCGGCTCCCGGTCCGCTGGATGACCCTGGCCAATGTGCAGGGCATCTGGGGCCATCCCCTCTCCAAGACGGGACCGATCGGCATCCACCATTACCGGCAATGGGTCTATCCGGACTTCGTGGTGGTCTTCGAGGAGCGACGGGTCATCGCGAGCATCGAGACCCACCCCTTGAGGCTCCCCCAGCCCGATCCCCTGCCTTCGCGCCCCCCCCGCTGAACGGTGGGAACGCCCCAACGAAGGGCGGAGGCGGTCTCCGCCCGCCGCCGCTGGCCGGCCGAGTGGGAACCCCAGAGTGCGGTGCTCCTGTGCTGGCCACGGGCCACGAGCGGGTTTAAAGAGACCGAACGGGAGGGGGTGGAGCTCCGGCTTTTGGCCATGGCGGCCGCGATCAGCCGCCATGAAAGGGTTCTCTTCCTCACGCCTCCCGCGGGTTTTGCACCCCGGGCGATGGAGGTGACCCGGCTCGGTGGCGATCCCCGCCTGATCGACTGGATTCCGCTTCCCGCAAACGACCTCTGGGTCCGTGACTACGGCCCGCTCGCCGTCCTCGAGGATGGGCAGACGAGACTCGTCGACTTCCGCTTCACCGGCTGGGGCGGCAAGTATCCCCACGCAGACGATGACCAAGTCACGCGGCGGCTTTCGGAAAAGGGGATCTGGGGCCCGACGGTGGTCGAATCCTGCCCGGAGGTTCTCGAGGGGGGAAGCCTCGAGACGGATGGAGGGGGGACTGTGATCACCACCCGCCGCTGCCTCCTCAACCCCAATCGCGGGGCGCGCGATGAAAACGGGATCGAGGCGATCATCGGCGAGAGGCTCGGGGTCCACCGGGTCCTTTGGCTCGATGCCGAAGCCCTCCCCGGCGATGACACGGACGCCCACATCGACACCCTCGTCCGCCTCGCCTCGCCACGGGTCCTGATTCACCAGGGCGGGACGGGACACCCGGACCCTTCGGTGCGCCGGGCCTTGGAATCCCTGTCGCGTGAGCTCGCCGGACTCAGGGATGAGCACGGAGCACCCTATAGGCGGATCGAGCTGCCATCACCCGGCCGGATCACCGACTCCGAAGACCGACCCTTGCCCGCCACCTACGCCAACTTCCTGATCCTGAATGACGCGCTCCTGATCCCGCAGTACGGGGTCGAGGCCGACTCTCCGGCTCGCGCCCTCCTCGCCCAGGCCTTTCCGGGCCGGTATCCCTACCTGATCGATGCCGGTCCCTTGATCGCCCAGTACGGGAGCCTGCATTGCGCGAGCCTGCAAATCCCCGCCGGGGTGATCCCCGAATCTCCGGACGGCCCTGCGACTATCATGGAAGGGAAGTCGCCCTCCCCCGCGCCCACCGGATCCGAGTTTTTCGAGGACCCAACATGAAACGCCGCTTCGCCTTGATCGACCTCTGCCACGATCCGGAACCGGACCGGCACCGCGGTCAGATCGAGGCGGCACTCGAAAAAGCCCGTTCCCGGGGGGCTCAACTCGCACTCCTTCCCGAACTCGTTTTCGATCCCTATTTTTGCCAGACCGAATCGGCGGCCCATTTTGCGAGGGCCGAGCGCCTGGACGGAGAACATGCGCGCATGCTCGGACAATGGGCCCGGAGATACGATCTGGTCATCGTGACCTCCCTCTTCGAAGCACGCCTGCCGGGGATCTGCCACAACACGGCCCTGGTCGTGGAACGGGATGGTTCCGTGGCCGGGATTTACCGGAAGATGCACATTCCCGACGATCCCGGTTATTTCGAGAAGTACTACTTCACCCCCGGGGACACCGGGTTTTGTCCCATCGACTGTTCGGCGGGTCGTCTCGGGGTGCTCGTCTGCTGGGACCAGTGGTTCCCCGAAGCGGCCCGGCTCCTGTGCCTGGCCGGCGCCGACTGTCTCCTCTATCCCACGGCCATCGGCTGGAATCCCGGCGATCCGCCTGAAGTCCGCACCCGGGAACTCGATGCCTGGATCACCATCCAGCGCGCGCATGCCATTGCCAACGGCTGTCCGGTCCTGGTCGCCAACCGGACCGGACACGAAGCGGATCCGTCCGGGCAATCTGCCGGGATCCATTTCTGGGGACATGGGTTCGCAGCCGGCCCGCAAGGCGAGTACCTCTCCCCGCCCACCTCCGACCAGGCCTCGGTCCAGGTCGTCGAACTGGACGGGGAACGGACCGGGGCGGTCCGTGCAAGCTGGCCGTTCTTGCGGGATCGGCGGATCGATGCCTATGGAGCGATCACCGAACGAGCCTCTCCCGGGCTTCCCTCAGGGCTCGCGCAGCCCAAAGACTGAGGTTCCCGGATCCTCAGGTTCCCTGCGAGACCCGCTCGATGGCATCCCGGGTGGTCTCGGGATCCCCGAGAAAGCGGTGTTCGGCTGCCTGTCCCTGGGGATCAATCCGGTACCAGAGGGGAATCCCGGTCGGCACGTTGAGCTGGCTGATCGCCTGATCATCGACGCCATCCAGCATCTTGATCAGGGCGCGGAGACTGTTGCCGTGGGCGGCCACGAGGATACAGGCACCTGACTTGAGGGCGGGAAGGATCCCCGCCTTCCAGGAGGGCAGGACCCGTTCCTGGGCCTGCTTCAGGGACTCGCCTGCGGGGAGCGCCCGCGGATCCCACTCCCGGTAGCGGGCATCGAAACGGGGATGACGGGGGTCGTCGAAATCGAGCGCGGGCGGAGGGACGTCGTAACTGCGGCGCCACAAGGCCACCTGCGCCTCTCCCGCCATGCGGGCCACCTCTTTCTTGCTCTTCCCCTCGAGGGCCCCGTAGTGCCGCTCATTCAGCCGCCAGGTCTTCTCGACCGGGATCCAGAGTCGGCCCAGGTCATCCAGGACGATGTCCAGGGTCCGGATGGCCCGGGTCAGAAGAGAGGTCCAGGCCCGGTCCGGGATCAGTCCGGCCTCGGCCAGAAGGGTTGCCGCACGATGGGCCTCGGCAATCCCGCGATCGCTCAGGTCGGCATCCTGCCAGCCGGTAAAGCGGCCTTGGGCGTTCCACAGGCTTTCTCCATGGCGCAGCAGGATGAGATCGGACATGGGACTCGAGGCGTCGTTCGAGCCTTCTATTGTAAGCCAAAGCCCCGGCCGGTCCGGTGAAAGCGAGGCTGACTGCGGACACACGAACCCGCTCGGGAGCCTGTACTGTCTTCGAGAAGAGGCCGTTCCCCATCCCGACCCCACCCCTCAGGGGAGAGGGGTGGCACTCTCCACATTTATTTAATTGGGTGGCGGGTCGGGCTTTGCCCCCACCTCGGTCTCAATCCCCTTGTCCGGGCTCGTTGAATACCCGCCGAAGTGCCCAAAAAACCGGACGAATACATCCGCTTGCGGTTTTCGGTCCGCGGGTTATAGAATCCGTTGACCGGGTTACGGGATCGATAGGAAGGCCCCCGGTCCGTGCCCCACGGAAAAACAGAAAACCATCTTCCGCGAGACTTCCTCATGAAAACCCATCACATCCACTCCCTCCGCCGGACCGTTCCGACGATCCTCCTCACCCTCCTCCTCGCGACGGCTCCGTCGTGGGCGGC
>JAKARN010000169.1 GCA_021828425.1 Pseudomonadota bacterium
GGGGAAACGCATGATCCCTGGCAGACTGTGCCGGATTCGGTGTTCCCCGGCGGACCGGTGGACCGGGGGCAGGCGGAGCGGATCCTGACCCTGGATTTCAGGAGGGGGGAGCCTGTCTCCACCGACACCCAGAGCCCGGTTGCGCTGATCGGCCAACTCAATGCACTGGGATCGCGTCAGGGTATCGGCCGTGGGGTCCATCTTGGTGAAACCATTCTGGGGATCAAGGGTCGGGTTGCCTTTGAGGCGCCGGCGGCGGCGATCCTGGTTGCCGCCCACCGCGAACTTGAAAAGCTGGTCTTGGGGGGCAGTCAGGCGACCTGGAAGGAAACTCTGGGCACGCTCTACGGTTCGCTCATCCATGAAGGCCGCTATTTTGACCCGCTGGCCCGGGATCTCGAAGCCTTCCTTACCTCCACCCAGCAGCGGGTCACCGGCCAGGTGCGCTGCCGGCTCGAGCCGGGACGGATCGTGATCGAAGGCGTCCGTTCCCCGCATGGACTGGTCGATGCCGGTGTGGCCCGCTATGGAGAGAGTCCCACGCTCTGGTCGGGTCAGGAGGCGGCGGGATTTACCCGGATCTACGGCGTGGCCCAAAGACTCTGGGCCCGTGCCGGGGAGGTGGACATTGAGAACGTTTGATGTCCGGAAGATCGGCTCGGTGGTCCGCCGTCTCCAGATCGGGAGCCCCGTGACCGTCCGTGACGAAGTGGACGCACGGGCCGGAAGCGTGGTCGCGGCGCGAATCCTGACCGACAAGGAAGCCTACAATACGCTGGAGGATGCCCATGGCCGCATGGTGCGGCTCCACCGCGGCGATCTTCTGGTCGGGGCGCTCGGAGTGCGGAGCGCGCTCCATGGCTATGCGGGAGAAGTGCCCAAGGCGGTGGGTGCCGGCAGCCGTCTCGCCCTGCTGAATCTGGGTGGCATCATGGGCGAATGCCGCTCCTGGCACCCGAGTGTCGGCCCCCCCTTCGAGGTCGAGATCCTGGGGCAGGTCATGTTGTTTCCCCATTTTGGCCATCGGGCCGGAGTTCCGGCGGACCTCACGCTCCGGGCATTTACTGCCGAAGGCGACTATCCAAAGGCCCCGGTGATCTACATTGTCGGCAGCTCCATGGATTCGGGCAAGACCACCTTTGCCTGTGCCCTGATCCGGACCCTGGCCAGCCAGGGACTCCGCGTCTCCGGTGTCAAGACCACGGGTGTTTCCCTCTTGCGCGATACACTGGCCATGCAGGATCACGGTGCCGGTTGGACCTCTGATTTCACGGATGCCGGATTTGCCTCGACGCGGTCCGGTACGTCCGTCTCGGCTGCCCGCCGGATTTTTCACGAGTCGGCTCACCAGACCCAGGACGTCATCGTGGTGGAAACCGGGGATGGCCTGCTCGGTGAATATGGAGTCCGGGAGATTCTCGATGATCCCACCTTGCGGTCGCTGGGTGCGGCCACGGTATTTTGTGCCCAGGATCCGGTGGGTGCCTGGGGCGGGGTCCGCCTGCTTGCGGAACGGTGGGGGATCCGGGTCGCGCTCGTCTCCGGGCCGGTCACCGACAACGAGGTCGGACGGGCTTTCATCCGGATGCATCTCGGTTGCCCCGCCGTCAATGCCTTCGAGGATCCAGCCCGGGTCCTTGAAGTCGTGCGGTCGACCCTCCCGGCATTGTTCAAAGAACGCCCCGCGCTTTCAGGAGCGCCCCGTGGCTGATCCCGTGGTGATTCTCGGGGGGGGCAGCTTCGGTGCCGGGGAGCTGGCCCGACTGCTTACGGCCCATGACGGGGTGGAACGTCCCATCCTGGTTTCCCGCTCGCATGCCGGATCCCCTGTGACCTCCGTGCACCCCCACCTGGAAAGCGCCTATCCGGACGACCGGTTCGTCTCCCAGGTCGATTGGTCCGGCCTCCGGGGGGTCTCGCGGATCATCGTCTTTTCGGCCATGCGCGCGGGTGAACTCGCCGGAATGCTGGGTTCGCTCGAGACTCAGTGGATCGGGGCGGGCGTGGACGATCGGATCCTATTGATTGACCTGTCCGCGGATTTCCGGCTGGAGGAAGGACGGGGATTTGTCTACGGCTTGAGCGAATGGATGCGCGGGCCTCTTGCGGGTGCCACCCGGATTGCCAATCCGGGCTGCTTCGCCACGGCCTTGGCCCTGGGTCTGGTTCCCCTGGCCCGGGAGTTGCACCCCCGGGATGTCTCCGCGGTTGCCCTGACCGGTTCCACGGGAGCCGGAGTGACTCCCGGCATTCGTACCCACCATCCACTGCGTGCACACAACTGCGTGCCCTACCATCCCTTCGAGCATCGCCACATCGGCGAGGTGAACCGGCTGCTTGCCCGGCAGGCCTGCACGCTTGACTGGAGCTTCATTCCCTATGCCGCACCCTGGGTCCGTGGCATTTCGCTCACGATCGAGGCGCGCTTCGATGAAGCCCCGGATCAAAACCGGCTGGCTACCATCTTCCGGACGAGCTATGCCGGGAGCCCTTTCGTCCGATGGACAGAGACCCTGCCGGAACTCACCTGGATCGTGGGCAGCAACCGCTGTCTGATCGGCGGATGCTGCCAGGGGCGACGGGCAGCCCTTTTCGTGGTGCTCGACAATCTCGTCAAGGGGATGGCCGGGCAGGCGATCCAGAATCTGAACCTGGCATCCGGCTGGCCGGAGGACCGTGGGCTGGGACAATGGGTCGGGCCGTATCCAGTCTAGTTTGGCGAGATCCCAGTAGAACCTATCCCGAAATCGTTTGAACGTGGCGATTCATTGGTAAAATCTGTGCCTGCTGCGCTTGAGCGACGAGCAGCGGGATCTGGTCCGGGGGCCTTTTTCGGAAGGAGTGGTGGATGGCACGCGTACTGATGCTTGCGTTCGAGGGGATGCAGCCACTGGATTTTATCGCACCCTACGATCTATTCCACAGCGCAGGCGTGGAAACCCTTGTTGTGTCCGAAAATGCGAAGACACAGGTGGACAAGAGGCTCGGCATCGCTGCTGATGCGAGCTTATCGGATGCCCCGGAAGCGGACGCCATCCTGGTACCGGGCGGTCACGGGATTGGTTCCTGCTTGGCGCACGATGCAACTCTTGAGTTCCTCGCGCATTGCAAAGTGCAATGGTACACGTCGATCTGCACAGGATCATTGCTTCTTGCCGCAGCGGGGCTTTTACGCGGCTATCGGGCCACTTCACACTGGCGGTATGTCGATCTGCTTGCACTGGCAGGTGCGACGCCCGTCAAAGGGAAGCGCATCGTGATCGATCGCAACCGCATGACAGGTGGCGGGGTCACGGCAGGCATTGACTTCGGTCTGCATCTTGTTGCACATCTATGCGGCGAAGATCAAGCACGCCTGGCGCAGCTTGCACTCGAGTATGCACCAGTTCCCCCCTACGCCGGATCTCCCGAAGAAGCACTGTCGGAAACGACGCGCGCGTACCGGGAGCGCTCGGCGGTACGGTACGCCGAGCTCGAACACGCGCTGGACGAGGCGCTCCTCAGGTTCCGAGGGTGACGTCGTTTTTCCTGGCGAGACCGCTCCGATCCAATCGGGTCGGCTGACTCGCCATCAGATGGTGGAAGATGGTCAGTGAGATCAGACCCTGCCGCGAGTGCTGCGTACGGGAGCTTGAACCCTGAACTCCGGCACCACCACTGGGTCGGGAACATGAGCTGGCATGGCTCGGAGATCCTCAGGCGAACCCCCCGGTCGGATCATGATCCCCAATCAAACCGGACCACTCCAACCGAGCCCAGCCCTTGGAAGTCGCGGACGATCGGCCTATACTTTCACCTGTTTCCCGGTTTCGATGGAGTTACCCGATGATGAAGCGGCTCCTCTTTCTCGGCCTGTCCTGTGCATGGCTTGCGCCCCTCGCATGGGCGCGCCCTCCTGCGATTTCCCCGATTCACGGTCGGGCAGTCTCGACCCATCACAGTGTGGTCGTGGCCGGTCAACGCTACCGGTACACCGCGACCGCGGGAACCCTGATCCTGCACAATGCCAAGGGCCAGCCCACGGCCCGCATGTTCTACATTGCCTATACCCTGGACGGAGTCCACGATGAATCCCGGCGACCGATCACTTTCGCATACAACGGGGGACCGGGGTTTGCCTCCGCACTGGTCGATTTCGGCGGTTTCGGCCCGCGCCGGATCATCTGGCCCAAACCCGGTCCCGGCTCTGCCCGTTCCATGGCCCCACCCTATCGCATCGTACCCAATGCAGACACCATTCTCCCGGCCACCGATCTCGTGTTTATCGATGCCGTGGGAACCGGTTACAGCCGGATCATCGGTGCGGGGAAACCACAGGATTTCTACGGGGTCAATGCCGATGCCCGCACCTTTACCCGCTTCATCCAGCAGTACCTGAACCAGACCGGTCGCTGGAACTCGCCCAAATTCCTTCTGGGGGAAAGTTACG
>JAKARN010000170.1 GCA_021828425.1 Pseudomonadota bacterium
ACCCATTCCCAGGCCACGAAGCCGAGGAGCGTCAGGGCCGCCACTGCAGTCATCGAGAGGATGAGGGTGGAGCTGAACCAGTCGTTCTGTTGGCCACGGTCGAGCACCACCTGGAGGCTGCCGAGCCCGAGTGCGATCAGGCTGAAACCGATATAGTCGAGCCGGAAGCCGTTTTTCCGGCGCAGCGCCCGGGTTTGTGCGAAATGGGGCGGATCGCGGACGAGCGACTTGATGAGTGGCAGGATGAGGAATCCGACCGGGACATTGATCAGGAAGACCCACCGCCAGCTCATGTGGTCCGTGATCCACCCGCCCAGGGTGGGCCCGATGGCGGGGGCGAAAACCACGGCCATCCCGTAGAGGGCGAAAGCCATGCCGCGTTTTTCGGGAGGGGCGGCATCGGAGAGGATGGCCTGCGCGTTGGGCTGGAGGCCGCCGCCCACCAGTCCCTGGATGGCCCGGAAGAAAACGAGCGAACCGAGTGTGGGGGCCAGTCCGCTGAGAAGCGAGGCGATGCTGAAGGCGCCGATGCTGGCCATGAAGTAGCGCTTGCGCCCGAGTGTCGAGGCCAGCCACCCGCTGAGCGGCAGGATGATGGCGTTGGTGACGGTGTAGCTGGTGAGAACCCAGGTCGCCTGGCTCTTCGAGGCGGACAGGCTCCCCGCGATATGGAGGAGCGAGACGTTGGCGATCGAGAGGTCGAGCACCTCCATGAAGGCCGCCATGGCCACCACGGGTGCAATGGCCCAGAACCGGACGGGAGGCGCCCCGGAAGCCAGGTGATTGGTCGGGAGGGCAGGGGCGGATTCCACTGGCGGCTCTCAGGGTGGTGAACCGGAGTCCGCGCCCGCCATTCGGGAGCGGCGAACCGCGGGACCGGTCCCGGGAAGCCGGGATAGTAGCGGATTGGTCCCCGGGAGGCAACTGGAGGGACCGGCCGGATCGTGCGACAGGTTGAACCCCGGGCGGACAATCCATCGGGGTGGATCGGGAGCACGGTTCTTGGGGAGGGGAAGCCTTCTGCAATCGACCGAAGATCGATGACCGGGTTGTGCGGGCTTTTGGCAGGTGCCGCATTGACGGCGTTTCCGGGAACACCTACACTCCGTGTGGAACGGGAAAAGGTACTGGAGCGCCAGATGACTCAGCGGGCGGAGCGTACCCAGAAAAGACCCAAGCACTTCCCGGTCGGGGTTTGCCTGTGGGACCGGCCGCGGTTCCTGCGGCACGCAAAACGTTTGGTTGCGCCGGAAAGGCCAGGGCCATGATTGTGCCCAAACTGGAGGTGCTTCCGCCAGCACAGCGGCGGTTGTGGGACGAGTTCGACCAAGTGCCCCGGGATTTCGTCCTTTACGGGGGCACTGCGCTCGCCTTGCGTCTGGCCCACCGTCAATCCGCTGACTTCGATTTTTTTGGTAGCAGGCACTTTGATCCACAGGAGCTGGCCCGGTCTTTGGGATGGCTCCGGGAAGCCCGGATCACCCAGCAGAAGGAGAGCACCCTGAGTGTGATCCTGGATCGGGGTGGGGTCGTGAAGGTGTCGTTTTTTGGTTTACCGGACCTGAAGCGGCTCGAGCCGCCAGATGTGGTTCCCACCAATGGATTGCAGGTGGCCTCCCTGCTGGACCTCTCCGCTACCAAGGCTGCCGTGGTGCAAGCCCGGGCGGAAGCCAAGGATTACCTTGATCTCGATGCGCTCCTGAAGACGGGAATGAGCCTGTCCGTTGCGCTGGCGGCCGCTCAAGCCGTTTACGGTCCTCCGTTCAACCCGCTGATTACCCTGAAGGCCTTGTCCTACTTTGCGGACGGAAACCTGGACACCCTTCCCCCGGATGTCCAGGACCGACTGGCAACGGCAGCACGAGCAGTCGACCTGGATCTCCTGCCGGCCGTTGAACTGCGGTTTGCCGGGAATGCAGCGGCCCGAGAGACCAGCCGGGGCCCGGAGCGATGAAACCGATTCCCCAGACCCCCGTTACGGAAGCGATTGCACGGCGTCTCGTCTGGTTCGAGGAGCCCACTCAAGCGTTGCGAAACCCGGTCCGATTCATGGCGTACGCCATGACCTACGCACTGCACGAGGAGATGCGCGTTTTGCGGCAGTATGTCTCGGACGAGGATTTCCGCGAGGCGCTGGCCCATGCCCCACCAGGCATCATCGACCCCCGGTCTTGGGCCTACTGGAATTCCCGGATGGGACGATGGCCGGTTCCGCCGTTGCCACAGCGGTTCCCATCGTAGCGTCCGTCTTGCGCGGGAGGTGGGGTTCCCGCTCCGGCCGGGGGTTCCTGTTTCCGGGGCCCTCGCCCCTGGATAGTGGAGATGCCCAAAAGGCGGGATAAGCTGATACAGTGAAGGGAATCCAACCGAAGCGCGGGCGTGCCGGCTCCCTCGTGTGCCGCAGCCGCCGGGGAGAGTTCCATGACTTCTTGGAGACTGCCGATGCGAATGCGTTCTGTTCTGATCCTGGTTTTGGGGGCGGCCGTGGCCGTGTGCGGCCAGGCCGTGGCTGCAGCCACGGCGGAACCCAGTGTCACCCATGTGCCGCGCATGGATTACCAGGCGTTGCACTGGCGCCTGATCGGACCCTTCCGCGGTGGGCGAGTCCTGGCCGTCACCGGCGTGCCAGGAAGCGACCGTGTCTTCTATTTCGGCGCTGTCGACGGCGGTGTGTGGAAGTCGGAGGATGCCGGACGCACCTGGAAACCGATTTTTGATCATGAGCCGGTGGGCAGTATCGGCGCGATCGCGGTGGCTCCTTCCGATCCGGGTGTCTTGTACGTCGGCACGGGTGAGGCGGACATGCGCTCCGATATCGCCCAGGGCGATGGCGTGTACAAGTCCACCGATGCGGGACGGCACTGGACATACCTGGGACTGGCTGGAACCCGCCAGATCGCCCGCATCCTCGTCAACCCGCACAATCCCGACATCGTCTTCGTCGCCGCGCTCGGCCACCCCTATGGCCCGAACACCGAGCGCGGCGTGTTCCGCTCCCTTGACGGGGGACGCCACTGGAAGAAGGTGCTATACCTCAATGACAACACCGGCGCGGTCGATCTCGCGTTCAAGCCCGGCGACCCCCAAACGGTTTATGCGGCGATGTGGCAGACGCGCCGGCCGCCCTGGAGCGTCTATCCACCCTCGAACGGACCGGGGACGGGCCTCTACGTTTCGCATGACGGAGGCGATCACTGGACACATATCACCGGACACGGCTTCCCGGCGCACCCGGGACGCATCGGGCTGGCCGTTGCACCGACCCGTCCGGACTGGCTGTACGCCATCGTCGGCGGGACGTGGAAGACCGGCGGCCTCTATCGCTCGGAGAACGGAGGCGTGACCTGGCAGCACATCTCGCGGGATCCGCGGATTACCCAGCGCTGTTGGTATTTCTGCGCCCTCACGGTCGATCCCAGGAACGCCGACCGCCTGTATGTAATGGATACCATCGTGCTGCGCTCGGACGACGGCGGGAAACGTTTCGTCGCCTACAAGGGGGATCCCACGGGGGACGACTTCCATGCGCTGTGGATTGACCCCACTGACCCCCACCGCATGATTTTGGGGAGCGACCAGGGCACCCAGGTCACCCTCGACGGCGGCAAGACCTGGAGCACCTGGTACAACCAGCCGACCGCGCAGGTCTACAAGATCAGCACGGACCACCGCTTCCCGTTCTGGGTGTACGGCTCACAGCAGGACTCGGGGTCGTTTGCCCTGCCGAGCGAGACCGTCGATTCGAACGTCATTTCAATCGAGAATTTCCGCGAGATCACTCCCGGCGGTGAAAACGGCAACGTCGTCCCCGATCCGGAAAATCCCAACATCATCTATGGCGACGGGACGGGGGAGACCACCTCCGTGCAGAAGCTCAACATGCGCACCGGGCTTGTGCGCGACGTCGATCCGATGCTGGCCTATCCCAACCAGCGGTACCGCACCGACTGGACGCTGCCCCTGGTCTTTTCTCCCTACAACCACAAGACGCTCTATTTCGCGAACCAGTACCTGTTCAGCACCAACGACGGGGGACTGCACTGGCGGCGGATCAGTCCGGACCTCAGCCGGATGAACCCGGGTGTGCCGCCGAACCTGAATGCGGTGACGGCCGCCGACAACATCGACGTCGGGCCACGCCGCGGCGTGATCTACTCGATTGCTCCCTCACCGTTCAGCGGCCAGGTGGTCTGGGTGGGAACGGACGACGGCCTGGTCTGGCGCACAGGTGACGGAGGTGCACACTGGATCAATGTCACGCCGAAGGTGCTGACCCCCTGGTCGAAGGTGGCGGGGATCGAGCTGTCACGCTTTCACCGCGACACGGCCTACCTGGCCATCGACCGGCACCGACTGGATGACGAAACCCCCTACATTTACGTGACGCGCAATGACGGCAGGACCTGGTCCCTGA
>JAKARN010000171.1 GCA_021828425.1 Pseudomonadota bacterium
GGATCGTGGACTTTTGTCTCCGGGCAGATTGGTCTGGATCCAGCGACCGGCGAGTTGGTCTCGCCGGATTTCAGACCCCAGGCAGAACAGGCGCTCCGGAATCTCGGTGCCTTGTGCGAAGAGGGTGGTGGTGTGGAGGGGGTTGTAAAAGTCACGGTTTTCCTGACCGATTTAGGAGACTACCCGGCGCTGAACGAGCTGTTTGTCCGTTTTTGGCACCCCCCTTACCCAGCCCGGTCGGTTGTGCAGGTCTCGGCTCTCCCGCGGGGTGCCCTTATCGAGATCGAAGCGATCGTCGGAAAGGGCTAGCTTCCTTCACCAAAGAGGACTCGATCGATTGGGAAAACCGGTCCGTCGACGCAGACACGGCGCATGGTCAAACCGCCTGGTTCCCGGATCGGAACGGCACAGCCTGCACAGCCTCCCACGGCACAAGCCATATTTTCCTCAAGACAAAGTGCACCACCGAATCCATTTCTGCTTGCGATTTCCTGAACAGTCGCCATGAGTGGTCTGGGACCGCAACTGAAAACCTGGCAGTGGTCCTGTTCGGTGATTTTTGCTTGGGTCAGCCAGTGACTGAAAAGGCCGGTGACAAATCCAGGGTAGGTTCCGGGTAGTCCGACACGACTGGCGAGCGCAGAAGGAACTCCAATGCGGTCCAGGCGACCGAGTGCCCCTGAAGCCACTCGTTCTACCCCGGGGAAGGAGGTCCTGCGGGTGAGAGTTTCGAATGGGAAGGGAATCTCTGAACCACCGAAGAAAACGAGACGCTGGTCCGTTTTGAGGCTCGCGAGCCTTTCCAGCAGAAAAAGAAGCGGAGGAATTCCGGTTCCACCCCCAACTGCAATGATCCAGGTGGCTTCCGGGTCAGGGCGGAACGGTGTACCGATGGGCCCGATCGCGCTGAGACGGTCTCCGAGTGCACATTGACTGAGCAGTTGGGTGCCTGCCCCCACGGTTTTGAACAGGATCTCAAGGACTCCCTCCTTGGCACCCAGGATCGACATCGGTCTCCTGACCCGGCCGGATGTGTCACAGCCCAAGTGGATGAACATTCCGGGTTGGGCTCGTTCCGCGATCAGCGGAGCCTCCAGACCGAGTCGGTACTGACCGGCGGGATAAGTGTCACGGGTGATGACCCGGACTGTTTCTAGGACCAGCGAACCCCGTGTTGACGGGCGGTGACTCATCCCGCCAGCTCCTCAAAGATCGCCATCCGTACCAGAACGCCATTCCGAACCTGTTCCCGGATGAGGGAAAAAGGGCTCTCGATCAGTTCCCTTGCCAGTTCCACGTCTGGCATAACCGGACCGGGATGCATGAGACGCACGTGCGGGGCACAGAGCTTGAGCCGTTCCCGAGTTACTCCGTAGGCTTCGCTGTAACGGGACGGATCCAGTTGCAGGGTATCTGTGATCCGTTCGCGCTGAAGGCGCAGGGCGATCACAAGCTTGACCCCACGCAAGGCGTCCTCCAGCGGGTAAAGTCCGGTCTCCGGGAATTCTCCAGGTTCCGGTTCTAGGCCTGGAGGAGCGCACAGCCGAATATCCCTGACGCCGAAGAGACGGAGGGCAACGAAGGTCGAACGGGCAACGCGGGAGTGACGGATATCTCCAATGATGGCGACGCTCAGAGCCCCAAGCTCAGAAACAGGGAAATGGTCGCAGACTGTAAAAAGATCGAGCAGTCCTTGACTCGGATGGGACCATTGCCCGGTGCCACCCGAAATGCAATGAAGCGGGCGGTCCAGCGGATGAACGAGCGACAGGGCGGATTCCGAATCACCATGTCGCAAGACCAGGAAGCTAAAACCCATTGCTTCCAGGGTTGCAGCTGTTTCAGAGATGGTTTCGGACTTGGCTAGGGAAGAGTGGTCAGGTTCGAGGTTCGTGACGTGGTGACCAAGCTTCACTGCGGCGAGTTCGAACGAGGCTCGCGTTCGCGTGCTGGGTTCGCAGAACAGAAGGGCGGAAGCGGCTGCTGCGCGCCCGGTGGATTGGATCCGGTCCGGCCGAAGGTGGAAGCGGGCACGGTCGAGAATGGATTCGACCGTTTCGCGGGCCAGTCCTTCCAGCGTGATCAGGTGACATAGCTTCCCTGTCCGGTCAACTTGGGATGGGGCGGGTAAATTCACCGGCATGCCACCACCGGGTGAGCGAGGTAGGACTCGATCAGGAGACAGGCGGCAACCGCGTCCTGGAAGTGCGGAGAGCGCCTGCGTTTTTGTCGGCCGTCAGCACGCCGTTCGCGAATCTCAAGCTGTGCGACTTCGGAGGTTTCCCGCTCATCCCACGAGCAGACCGGCAACGGATATCGGGTCCCCAGACGGACGAGAAAATCTGAGAGCGATGTCGCAAATGGTCCTTGGGCATCGGGAATGACGCCCACAATCAGGAGATCCGGACTCCACTGGGCAATGAGCCGGTCGAGTGCGGGCCATGGAAAGCCATTGCGGTCCACATGGAGCGTTGTGAGCGGCTGAGCGCTACCGCTCCGCCGGCTTCCGATGGCAACACCAATGTTCTTAAGACCGTAATCAAGCGCCAGGAGCGTCTGGTCAGGCGTGTCCGGCATCGATGCTCAAATGATCCATACGGACACCGATCCGCTCGGCCGCCACGGCCCATCTCTTTTCGGGCGGAAGGGTAAAGATGAGATCCGGATCAACCGGGCTTGAGAGCCAGGCATTTTCACTGATTTCACGTTCGAGCTGACCCGACTCCCACCCTGCGTAACCCAAAGTGACGAGAAAGCGGTTTGGCCCTTCCCCCCGGGCAATGGCATCCAGTACGTCGCGGGAACTGCTCATCGAGAGCTGGTCATTAATCCGTTGCGTCGATTCTCCGCTGCAGTCCGGGGAATGCAGAATGAACCCTCGTTCGGTTTGGACGGGTCCTCCCTGGTAAACCGGCTGGTCCAGGATCTCTGATCGGACGCTCTTGAGGGATAAATGGCCGAACAACGATCCCAAGGTCAGGTTAGTTGGCCGATTGACGACCAGCCCCAGGGCCATCTGCGGGGTATGCAGGCAAACCAAAGTGACGGACTGGATAAAATTAGCGTCTGCTAGGTTCGGCATGGCCAGCAGGAGGTTGCCGGTCAGGAAATCCTGTTTCATGGCACATAGTATATCGGGACAGGGCAGGGTCTTGCCGGCCGCTGGGCATTTGAACTACGGGGTATCTGTTCTTAGGGTGTTCTGGGAAAAAACCCATTCGTAGACGAAATGCAGGGTCCGTTGTCTTTGACGGGTAGGTAGCGGTGGGAAGGGTTCCGCTCGGTGGAGGGTTTCCAAGGCCAGTAGGTTGAGGTTCTGGTTATGAGATGCCCTCATGAAGTGGATGTTGGCAATGGAGCCATTGGCACGGAGACTTACGGCCAGTAGAAGATGGCCCCGGAAATCGGCCAAAGACCCCCGGTGCTCGAGCAGCTGGTTCCCAATCCGTTCAACCCGACGGCGCCACTGATCAAGGTAACGGGCGAGAACCAGCGATCGGGCAGCGATGGAAGGGAGGGAATGCGGATGAATCCGATCAGAACCGGATTTCCGGCGGAAAGGATCGGCGGCAGGGGGAAGCTTAGCATCTGAGGCAATCCTAAGCTCTCGGACATCCAGAACTTCGGTAGAGGAAGCAGGGTTCCCGCGGGTGCCAGACCTGACAAGCCGAGCGGTATCCCGGCGGGAGACGATTATAGGGCTCTGGCCATGCCTTGTCTGTCGGCTCGGGTTGTCCCCCGGCTGGGCCTTTTGGTATCCCGCTCGGACGTTCCGGATCCCGGAACCCTGCCGGACTCCGGATTGGTTGATTTGCCCAGAAGGCAAGAAGGCCGCGTGTAAAAGGTGCTGGATCCGGTTTCCTCCGCCCCGCGAGCGATTCTGGGCATAGACCGTGACTGCATGGGGACTCCGGTGGCTTCGGGTATCGACTACGGTTACCGATAGTGGATGCATGACGGGACGGAAAGGGTTTTGTGTGCGAAAGCTCACCCCTAGGATGACGATCGCCTCGAAGGCCGTGATGAGGAAACTGAGATGGAGGACCCTTTCCATCGAACGGGTTCTGGAAAGTGGCAGCAAGGAGGGGCCTGGCTCTTGTCGTGGGTTGGGGGTGGGGTGGGGTCCAAGCACGTCGGCAGGTCCGGATTATGGGTTGGGTTGAAACGGGGGGGGCAGTGTTCGAATGAGTAGGTCAATGAGCTGGCCCCCGATATCGAGACCGTAGAGATGATCGAGTTCGCGTGCGCAGGTGGGGCTAGTCACATTGATTTCGGTCAGATAATCACCGATGACATCCAGTCCCACGAACCAGTGGCCGGACCCGGCCAGCACCGGTCCCACTTGGGCACAGATGGCCCGGTCCCTGGCACTCAGTTCGACTCCGCGGGCTGTTCCAGATCGG
>JAKARN010000003.1 GCA_021828425.1 Pseudomonadota bacterium
GCTTTTCCTGGTCGAGGGGGATTCGGCAGGTGGATCGGCCCGGCAGGCGCGTGATCGGACCTTTCAGGCCATCCTTCCCCTGCGGGGGAAAATCCTCAATACCTGGGAAAGCAGTTCCGGTGAGGTCCTGGATTCTGCCGAGATCCGGGATCTGGCCACGGCACTCGGCATCCAGCCCGGAATGAGCAACTTGGCGGGACTGCGTTACGGGCGGATCTGTATCCTGGCCGATGCCGACTCCGATGGTGCGCATATCGCCACCCTCTTGTGTGCCCTTTTTGTCCGCCACTTCCCCGAGATCATCCGGCAGGGACGGCTTTATGTGGCCATGCCACCACTCTACCGGATTGATGTCGGCACCACCGTCTACTATGCGCTGGATGAAGGAGAAAAGACCGGAATCCTGGATCGCCTGCAGGCGGAAGGCCGGCGCGAAAAAGTCCAGGTGACGCGTTTCAAGGGGTTGGGCGAAATGAATCCCGAACAGCTTCGTGAGACCACCCTGGCCCCGGAAACGCGCCGTCTGGTCCGGTTGAGCTGGGAAACGGCCCGGGAGACGGAAGAGATCCTGGACCGGTTGCTGTCGCGCCGGCGGGCGGGTGACCGAAGGGTATGGCTCGAGAACGAAGGACGCTTCGCGGTTCCGCTCTAGAGGGCATCCACACGGGCCGGATCCGGCCAGGTGGTGACGACCCGCACCTCGACCGTGACCTCCGAGTTCAGGCTGGCTCCGACCGAACAGTAACGTTCATGGGAAAGGATGGCCGCCTGGCGTAACGCCTCTTCCGTGACGCCGGGGCCGCAACCGACATGTCGGACCGTGATCGACTGAAAACGGCGGGGGTGGCTCTCGGCGCGGTAGCCTTCAATCTCGATCCGGTAGTGGCTGAGTGGCTGCCGCTTCTTCCGCATGATTTCGACGACATCGATTCCGGAACAGGCGCCCAAGGCGGCCAGCAGGAGTTCCGTGGGCTTGAGCCCGGTTGGGGAACTCCCGCCGTCCAAGATCAGGTTCGTCCCGTTCCGGTTGACTCCCCGGAAAGCCAGGTTGTCTAGATAGTCGACTTCGATGTGGACGGCATCGTTCATGCAGGGTACCCGTGGAAACAATCAGGGGGGAGGCCCGTCAACGGCCACCCAGCCGCCCATGCAGCTGGTGACGAAAGGATAGAAACCCGGAGGAGACAGGCAGTACCAACGCAGTTGTGTAGGCGGCGGAGGTTCCATCAGGAAAGGGGTTCCCGCAAGGGGAGCACCGGGGAGGGGAATGGGACCCGAGCCGTAGTAAGGGGGAAAGGGATGGATGGGGGTGAGGTAAAAATACCACCGGTGATTGCTCCTCCACCACCAACCGTAGCGCCCGTGGTGCCATCCCTTCTGCCAGCGGCCGGTTTTCCAACCGCGGGGAGCCTTGAGGGGCTGGACCCGTGCAGGTCGGGCAGGCTTCGGGGTGGCCCAAGCGGCCATGGGGAGAAACGCGAGGCACAGGACCAGACCCCCCACCCGGCTCATGCGCTCTCTGCCATGGGTCGGACCACCCCCTGTTCGACAGGACCGGTGCATGGTTGGAATGTTGCACGGAAACTCGGGTGCGGTCAAATGCGGTCCGCGTGGGCCGATTCAGGTGTATCCCCAGTGCCGGACCCAGGGATCGAGAACCGGAGCCAAGGGTTCCAGCGCCGATGCGTATGCTCGCCAGCGCCCTACCCGGTCATCCCGGATCGGGCGTGAGACTTGATCGTAGCTCGGGGTTCCGATGCGGATTCCCGCCAGGCGGCTTTCGGGATGGACCATGGTGGGCTCAAACTCAAGTCCCAAGAAATCACAGAGAGCTTGAAGTTCTCCTGCCGGGTTCCCGACCAGACGTTCATAGGTTTGGATATGGACCTGGTCTGGTGGCAGGACCCGCTGCCGTTCTTTCTCGAAAACATCCATGACGAGATCGTAATAAGCCGCTGTTCCGGGCAAGGTCCGGAAATGCCGCATGGCCGGGTTGGGGCTGAAGACCTGGAGATAGCAGCTCAGGCAAACGTCCCGAGGATCCCGGATGGCGACGAGAAAGCGGGCACGGGGGAACAGGCAATGCAGCCACGCGGAAAAGGCACTGTTGAGCGGAAGTTTATCGATCATCCAGCCTGATTCGCCGAGACCCGTCGGTCGAAGCGTCGACTCGGCCTGATCGAGCAGAGCCTCGATCTCGTCCGCCCCGAGTGGACGGATGGGGTCTTTCAGGGAGGCCATGACCCGGGCGAGGATCGGGGCCAGGGGATTGGTTTCCTCCAGCACATGGAGGGCGGGGTGCATCGAGAGCATGCGGTCGAGGAGCGTGGTCCCGGAGCGGGGGAAGCCGACCAGAAAAGCCAGTCGTTGCCCGGCCTCCGCCCGGCGGGTGGCCCAGGACTGCAAAATGGTCATGGCTTCCGGATGATCCTTGAGCAGGCGGATCGACCGTGTTCCGTAAAGTCCCTCCGGGTCCGCCGGACGGTCGGACTCCGCCAGGTGACGGTGCCCTGCCCGAACGGCTTCAAGTGCCTCGTCCACCCGTCCCAAGGCATCCAAGGCCCGGGCGCGCCGTCCTTCGCGGACTGCACGGTCGGCGGAAGAGAGACGCCGGGGATCCAGGTTGTCGAGCCGGTCGAGTGCACATTGGGGGTCACCCGATCGTGCGGCCAGTTGCGCGGAGACGAAAGTGGCCAGCACATGATCCGGACGGCGGGCCAGGACCTGGTCTACCCAGGGTCGGGCCGCATCCGGCTGGTTGGTTTCCTCAAGAAGAGCCGCATAGTGAGCTGCGGCATCGAGATGACCCGGATCGAGGCTGAGGCAGCGGGGATACGCCTGGAGCGCCTCCGTTGTCCGCCCCAGTTCCTCAAGGCATCGGGCGCGGTTGAAATGGGCCTCCGGATGCCTGGGGTTGGCCTTGACGATCGCCTCGAAGTGTTCAAGGCCCCGGATCCATTGTTGCCTCTCGCAGGCGATGACCCCGAGACCAAACCGGGCCGCCTCGGACCGGGGATTGCGGGCGAGAAGAGCTTCGAGAAACGGTTCGGCTTCTCCTTGATTTCCCGTGGCAACCAGGGACAATCCGAGAAGTTCGCCCGCCGGGATCCAGTCTGGATCGTGTCGGTGCAGGATCCGGAGTCGGTGTATCGCTTCCTCGAAATGACCTTCGCGGTAGTCCTGGACCGACCTCTCGAACTCCCGGCGGACCTCAGGAGGAACGGCTTTTTCCGCCCAGGGCATCATCGCTCCAGTCGAGCGTAACCTTGCCGGACTGCCCGCTTCGCATGACCTCGAATGCCTGTTCGAAATCAGGAGCGGGAAATCGGTGGGTCAGAACCGGGCGCACGTCAAGTCCGGTTTCCAGCAGGGCCGCCATCTTGTACCAGGTTTCGAAAATTTCGCGTCCATAAATGCCTTTGAGTCTGAGGCCCCGGAAAACGATCGCATTCCAATCGAGTTCGATGGTGCTCGAGGCAATGCCCAAGAGGGCCAAGGCTCCACCGTTGCGCATGTTTTCCAGCAAAAGCCGAATGGCCTCGCGCTGACCGGACATTTCAAGGCCCACATCGAATCCCTCGGTCAGGCCCAGTTTTTTCATCGTGTTTTCGAGATTTTCCTGCCGGATATTCAGTGCGGCGTCCGCACCCATCTTCCGGGCAAGTGCGAGCCGGTAGTCGTTGACGTCCGTTACGACAATCCGGCGGGCGCCCACACGGCGGGCAATGGCCGTCGCCATGACCCCGATCGGGCCGGCGCCGGTAATCAGCACGTCCTCCCCCACGAGATCGAAGCTCAACGCGGTATGGGTGGCGTTACCCAGGGGATCCAGGAATGCGGCGATCTCGTCGGGAATCGAGTCCGGCAGGGGAAAGATATTCGCGGCGGGCAATGAGAGATATTCGGCAAAACAGCCTGGACGCTGGACCCCGAGGCCCACCGTGTGGGGGCACAGGTGGCGCCGGCCCGCCCGGCAGTTGCGGCAGTGCCCACAGGTGATGTGTCCCTCGCCTGAAACCCGCTGACCGACCCGGAGCCCCGTGACCTCGCTGCCCACCTCGATGATCGTGCCGACAAATTCGTGACCAATCGTCAGAGGAACCGGGATGGTTTTCTGTGCCCATGCATCCCAGTTGTAGATATGGATATCTGTTCCGCAGATCGCGGTTTTCCGGGTCCGGATCAGCACATCGTTCGGGCCGATCCCGGGTTCGGGGACGGAGGTCAGTGTGAGTCCGGGACCGGCGGTTTTCTTGACCAAGGCTTTCATGCGTGACTTCTCAGAAGGGGGGAGGGGACGGGGCTAAAGCACTCCGGTTGCACGGCCGGCCCGTTCAAACGCCTCCAGTGCCCGGTCGAGATCGGCCGGCTCGTGGGCAGCCGAGACCTGGGTCCGGATCCGGGCCTGACCCTGGGGGACAACCGGGTAGGAAAAGCCCACGGCGTAAACCCCCTCCTCGAGCAGGGCTGCGGCCATTTTTTGGGTGCGGAGCGCGTCATGCAACAGGATGGGAATGATCGGGTGCGTGCCGGGGATCAGTTCGAAACCGAGCGCGGTCAAGCCTTCCCGAAACCGACGGGCGTTCTCCAGAAGACGGACCCGGGGCCTTGCATCCTCGCGGATCAATGACAATGCGGCCAGCGAGGTGGCCGCGATCACGGGAGCGAGGCTGTTCGAGAACAGGTAGGGACGGGACCGCTGCCGCAGCCAGTCGATGATGGGCTGGGACGAGGCGGTATAGCCGCCACTCGCGCCGCCCAGTGCCTTGCCCAGCGTCCCGGTGAGGATGTGCACCTGCCCCTCGACGCCCTGTTTCTCGGCCGTCCCCCGACCACCCGGTCCCCAGAACCCGACCGCATGTGAGTCATCCACCATGACGAGTGCATCGTAACGCTTGGCCAGCGTAACGATTCCGGTCAGATCGGCTTCCAGGCCGTCCATGGAAAAAATACCATCCGTCACGATCAGCCGGTGGCGCGCCTTCCCGGTTTTCTGGAGCAGATCCTCGAGTGCGTTGAGGTCACGATTGGGGTAACGGTAACGGGGGGTTTTGCATAACCGGATGCCGTCAATCAGGCTCGCGTGGTTCAGGCTATCGCTGATCACGGCGTCGGATTCATCAAACAGGGCTTCGAAAAGCCCCCCGTTGGCATCGAAACAGGAGGAGTAGAGCAGGGTGGCAGGCTGGTTCAGGAAGTCGGCCAGGGCCTGCTCGAGATTGACGTGGATATCCTGGGTTCCGCAGATGAAGCGGACGGAGGCGAGTCCGTAGCCATAGCGTTCGAGAGCTTCCCGGGCCCGGGTGACCAGGACCGGATGCCCGGCCAGCCCGAGATAGTTGTTGGCGCAGAGATTGATCATCTCCCGCCCATCGGCCAGGCGAACGCGGGCACCCTGGGGGGAGGTGATGACGCGCTCCGACTTGTAGAGACCCTCCCTCCGCAGGTCAGACAGCGCTTGGTTCAGCCGGTCTTCGATGGCATGGGGCACGGGAGATCCTCAAAGACCGGTATTTTACACGCCTCCCCTATCCCCGGGCCTGCGAGCGAGGAGGGAGGTGAGAGATGGGGATTCCCGCACCGTTCTATAATGAAAAGGACAGCGGCTCCATCGGCAGGATGGACGCTTTCCTGAAATGAAAGAGGACCATTTTGACCGACTGTCCATCCGTCATGAAAAACCGGTCCCGGAACCGGATCTTCTGGATACTTGGACTGTTCCTGTTCGTGGCCATCTGGTTCGGCACGATCGGGCACCGTGCCCTGTTCCAGACCGATGAGGGACGCTACGCCGAGATTCCGCGCGAGATGCTGGTTACCGGCAACTGGCTCACTCCGCGTCTCGATGGCTTCAAGTATTTTGAAAAGCCCCCTCTCCAGTACTGGGCGACGGCGACCAGTTTCGTCGTGTTTGGGGAGCATACGTGGTCGGCCCGGCTCTATACCGCCCTCACGGGACTGTTCACCCTGCTCGTCCTCGGTTGGGCCGGCACGCGGCTCTGGAGCGCGCGGGTCGGCTGGCTGGCGGCGGCGGTGGGGGCCAGCAGTCTTTACCTGGTTTTGATGGCGCATTTCAACACGCTCGATCTGGGGGTCACCTTTTGGATGACCCTCAACCTCTGCACCTTCCTCGTGGCCCAGTCCCAGCCCTCGAACATTCCGCGCCGCCGGGCCTACATGTATGTGAGCTGGGTGGCCTCGGCCCTGGCCGTCATGAGCAAGGGACTGATCGGCGTGGTGCTGCCGGGATGCGTGCTCCTGCTCTACGTCTTTATCCGACGGGACTATGCCCTGCTCAAGCGATTGCATTATTACGGCGGGTTGGCCCTGTTCGTTCTCTTTGGAGTACCCTGGTTTTTCTGGATCACGGTCCGGAATCCGGAATTTTTCCACTACTTCTTCATCTACCAGCATTTTGACCGCTATCTCGATGGCGTGGCCCACCGACCCGGTCCCCTCTGGTACTTCTTGCCCATTCTGCTCCTGGGTGTGCTTCCATGGGTGCGGGAGGCGGCCCGGGTTCTGGGGACCGGCTGGCGCGGGTCGGTCCGACAGGAGCCGGACGGAGTCGACACGAGATTTCTGCTCTGGCTCTATGTCGTATTTATCGTCGTGTTTTTCTCCCTTTCGAGTTCCAAGCTCCCGAGTTACATCCTGCCCGTCATGCCGGCTCTGGCACTCCTCATCGGTCAAGAACTGGCGGAAATGGAGCCGTCCCGCCTCTGGGTCGCCCTTGTGCTGACCGCAGGACTCGCTTTTCTCGGGATGCTGGCCGCCCCGCTCTGGATCGCGTCGATCCGGCCGGCCGGAGTGGCCCGGATCTACGGTCGGGTCGAACCCTGGCTCATTGGGGTTTTCGGTTGCCTGCTCGTGGTTTCGGCGGCGGCCGGGTGGTTGAGACGGCGTGGTGCCGGAACCGTTGCCTTGGTCACACTCCTGGCTGCGGGCTGGTTCGTTGCCATTTCCCTGATCAACTGGTCCGCCCAAGCACTGGATCCGATCTACTCGACCCGCGCCTTCGCCCACGCCCTCAAGCCGTGGAACCAGCCCGATCGTCCCTTCTACATCGTGGCCAACTACCAGCAGTCCCTGCCGTTTTACCTCCGGCGTACGGTGACCCTCGTGGCCTGGCGCGGGGAGATCGGTTACGGAATCGGTCTTGCGAAAAAAGCCGGTCACCTCAATGACCGGCGTTTCATTCCCACGCTCGCAGCCTTTCACCGGATCTGGCTGACCCATCCCCAGGCGGTGGCGATCCTCCGGAAGGGGCTTTATGCCCGCCTGCTCCGGGAGGGCTGGCCATTCACCGTGGTGGCCTCCAATGTTCGACGGGTGGCGGTGGTGCACCCATGAGCCTCATCGCTTTTCTCCTGATCCTGGCCGGTGTTCTCTTGAATGCGATCGCCCAGTTGCTGCTCAAGATGGCCGTCCGCGGTATGGGTCCCATCGCCCTGAGCCCCGAAACACTGCTCCGCAGTGGGTGGTCACTCGCTCAGAACCCCTATATCCTGGCGGGTCTCGCCTGTTACGTCGTGAGTCTCGTGGTCTGGATCCTCGCGCTCTCGCGGGTCGAGGTCAGTCTGGCCTATCCGATGCTGTCTTTGGGCTACATCGTGACGGCCATCGGTGCCTGGGTGTTTTTCTCGGAGCGCCTGGAGCCGCTGCAGTGGCTGGGAATCGGCGTCATCATTGTCGGTGTGATCCTGTTGGCCCGGGGGCGCACATGACTGAACCCTTTCTGCCGTTTACCCGGCCTTCCATCGACGACGAGACTCTCGCCGGCGTGGTCGATGTGCTTCGCTCCGGGTGGATCACCTCCGGCCCGCGGGTTGCCGAACTCGAAGGAGCACTGGCTTCCCGGTTCGGCAAGGACCGGCGTGTACTGTGCTATGCCCACGCAACCGGAGCGCTTGAGGAATCGTTGCGTGCCATTGGCGTGGGCCCGGGCGATGAAGTGATTGTGCCGGCCATGACCTTTGCGGCGAGTGCGAATGTGGTCGTCCGGGTTGGGGCGACGCCGGTTTTCGTGGATGTGGAACTGGCGACCCGCAACCTGGCGGTCACTGCCGTGGCAGCCGCCCTGTCCCCGCGGACCCGGGCGGTCATGCCCGTCCATTTTGCCGGACTCCCGGTCGATCTTGAGGCGTTGCACGCTCTCGCCCGACGCCATCACCTGATTGTGGTCGAGGATGCCGCGCATGCCATCGGTGCCCGATCCCGTGGACGGGAAATCGGCAGCTTCGGCGACCTGGTCTGCTTCAGTTTCCATGCCAACAAGAACATGACGACGATCGAAGGGGCGGCCATCTCTCTGCCCGCCGGACAATCCGGCTGGATCAATCGGCTCGAGCGATTGCGTTTTCATGGTTTGCACAAGGCGGAGGATGGCAGTTACGACGTCGAGCTCGCGGCGGGCAAGCATAACCTGAGTGACGTGGCGGCCCGTGTCGGTCTGGGACAGCTCAAGCGGCTCGACGAGTTCAATCGACGCCGAGGCGAACTCGCGGGTCATTATTTCGATCGGCTGGAATCCAATCCCTGGGGACTCGTCCTGCCCGAACGGGGCGATGCGGGGCATGCATGGCACATGTTTACCGTGTTGGTTCCCTTCGAGACACTGGGTTTCGGACGCCGCCAGCTTCAGGAACGGATGCGGGAACACGGCATCGGCATCGGCATGCATTACCCGGCCCTGCCGCCCCTGACCCTGTACCGGTCGTTGTGTGACTGGCATCCGGGCCAGTACCCGAATGCCGAACGCATCGGCCGGGAAACGGTCACCCTGCCCCTCTTCCCGGCCATGGCCGAAGCCGATGTGGATCGGGTCTGCCGGGTTTTGGGAGAGATTCTTGGTGGAGCGAGGACATGAACGATCTGGTGACACCCGACCTGTCCGTGATCATCCCGGTTTACAACGAGGAGGCCAGCCTCGAGGCCCTCTTCGATCGCCTGTTTCCGGTCCTTGACCAGCTGAGCCTGACCCGGGAGGTGATCTTCGTCGATGACGGAAGCCGGGATCGCTCGCCGGCCCTGTTGCGACAAGTGTTCGAGCGGTATCCGGAGACCGTTCGGATCGTGTTTTTCCAGTCCAATTTCGGCCAGCATGCAGCCATCCTCGCCGGCTTCGAGTATGCACGCGGCCGCCGGATTGTGACCCTGGATGCCGACCTTCAAAACCCGCCCGAGGAGATTCCCCGCCTGCTCGCGGCGCTGGAGGCTGGACACGACTATGTCGGAACCATCAGGCGCCAACGCCGTGACCATCTCTGGCGACGCCTTGCTTCCCGTCTCATGAACCGGATCCGGGAACGGATCACACGCGTCCACATGACCGATCAGGGGTGCATGCTCCGGGGCTACGACCGTTCAATCGTGGATGCCATCAACCGTTGTGAGGAAATCCACACCTTCATTCCGGCACTGGCGTATCTTTTTGCAGCTCACCCCACCGAAATTGAGGTCGAACACCAGGAGCGCCAGTCGGGGTATTCCAAATATTCCCTCTACCGACTGATCCGCCTCAATTTTGATTTGGTCACCGGATTTTCCGTGGTCCCGCTCCAGATCTTTTCGCTCCTGGGGATCGTCCTGGCCCTGTCCTCCGGGATTCTCGTGCTCTATCTCGCCTTCCAGCGCATCTTTTTCGGCCCGCAGGTGAAGGGGGTCTTTACCCTCTTTGGGATCGTTTTTTTCCTGATCGGCGTCCTCCTGTTTGGTATTGGCCTTCTCGGCGAATATGTCGGACGGATCTACCAGCAGGTCCAGAAGCGTCCGCGCTACCTCATCCAGGCCGTGCTGGAACGGTCGGGAACTCCCGGGGCATGACCCGGGCCGTCGTTTTTGCCTACCACGAGGTCGGGTGCCGGGGACTGGCCGTCCTGCTGGACCAGGGAATCGATGTGGCCCTGGTCGTCACTCATCCCGACGATCCGCTCGAGTCCCGTTGGTATGGGAGTGTCCGCGAACTCGCCTGTCGCGAGCACTTGCCCTGTATCGAGCCTGCGCAGGCGCTCCTACCCGGACTCGCAGCGGAGCTTTCAGCCCTTGCGCCCGATTTCCTGTTCTCCTTCTACTATCGGTACCTACTACCCGTCCCCCTCCTGCAGACGGCCCGTCAGGGAGCACTCAACCTGCACGGTTCGCTCCTGCCCCGCTACCGGGGACGTGCACCGGTCAACTGGGCCATCCTCCGGGGTGAGCGGGAGACCGGGGCGAGTCTCCACTACATGACCGAACGGGCGGATGCCGGTGCACTTGTGGACCAGGTGGCCGTTCCCATCCTGCTGTCCGACCAGGCTCTCGATGTGTCCCGGAAGGTTGCTTTTGCCGCGGAGCTGATTCTGGCCCGAAGCCTGGGACCACTGGTGGCCGGACGGGTGAGTCCGCGGCCGTTGCCGTTCCTCCGCGATGAGTATTACGGACGCCGACGCCCCGAAGACGGCCGCATTGACTGGCGGGCGACGGCACTCGAGATCCACAACCTGATTCGGGCTGTGGCACCCCCTTTCCCGGGGGCCTTCACCGATTGTGGCCCCGGCCGGTTGTGGATCGACTGTGCCCGGCCCGACGCAGAGCCTGTGCGTCACACGGTCCCCACCCTGTACCGGGAGGGGCCCGGAATTTTCGCGGATTGCGGCGACGGGAGACGAATCGAGGTGTTAAAATACCGTTGGCATCTACCGGATGCCGGTCGTCCACCGGATCTCCAAAACCCCATCGTGTTAGGGAGCCCTCGTGAAGAAAATTCTCATTCTCGGGGTTAATGGTTTCATCGGCCATCACCTGAGTCAACGTATCCTCGAGGAAACCGACTGGGTGGTTTTCGGGATGGACATGTTCTCGGACCGGATCACGGCCCTCACCGAACATCCCCGCTTCCATTTTTTCGAAGGGGATATCACGATCAATCGTGAATGGGTCGAATACCACGTCAAGAAATGCGAAGTGATTCTGCCCCTGGTGGCCATTGCTACGCCCGCGACCTATGTCCGCGAACCGCTCAAGGTGTTTCAGCTGGATTTCGAGGCCAACCTGCCGATTATTCGGCAGTGCGTCCGGTATCGGAAGCGGGTCATTTTCCCTTCCACCTCCGAGGTCTATGGGATGTGCCCGGACCCGGCCTTTGACCCCTACGAGTCCAACTGTGTGCTGGGTCCGATTCCCAAGCAACGATGGATTTACAGCTGTTCGAAACAGCTGCTTGACCGGGTGATCTGGGCCTATGGGATTGAAGAACAGCTGGATTTCACGCTGATCCGGCCTTTTAACTGGATCGGCCCCGGCCTGGACAGCATTCACGCGGCGAAGGAGGGGAGTTCGCGGGTGGTGACCCAGTTCCTCGGTCATATCGTTCGAGGCGAGGATATCCGGCTGGTCGACGGGGGGCGCCGTCGGCGTTCCTATACTTATATCGACGACGGGATTGATGCCCTGCTGCGTATCATCCGGAACGAGGGAGGGGCAGCGAGCCGGCGCATCTACAACATCGGCAATCCCAACAACCAGTATTCCGTGAGGGAGTTGGCTGAACGGATGTTGGCGCTGGCCCGGGATTATCCGGAATATGCGGGCACGGCCCATTCTGTCCGCCTGATCGAGGTCAGTGCCAGCGACTATTACGGCGAGGGCTACCAGGACATCGAAAACCGCGTGCCGTCGATCGAGGCCGCCCGGCGCGAACTCGGCTGGGAGCCCAAGGTGGATTTCGACACCGCGCTCCGACGGATTTTTGAAGCCTACCGGGGAGATGTCGCCCAGGCCGGACGCTTGGTCAGCGAGGAGGCCTCCGACTGAGGTCCATGCGTATCGCGCTCAAGGTCGATGTCGATACCCTGCGCGGAACCCAAATCGGGGTTCCCGCCCTGCGGGATCTTTTTCTCGAAATCGGGGTTGGTGCCACGTTCCTCTTTTCCGTCGGTCCTGACCATACGGGCCGTGCGATCCGGCGGGTCTTTCGGCCCGGTTTTGCCGGAAAAGTGCGGCGGACCTCGATTGTCCGCAACTACGGGATCCGTACGCTTCTTTACGGGGTGCTTTTGCCGGGACCGCACATTGGCCGGCGGATGGGGGAGGAGATGCGAAAAGTCAGGGACGCGGGTTTCGAGGTGGGACTCCATGCCTACGATCATTGCCGGTGGCAGGATGGAGTGACCCGGGCAGATGCGGCCTGGACACGGCGGGAGTTTGAACGTGCCCTGCGCGCTTACGCTGCGGTTTTCGGCACCCGACCGTCCACGGTCGGAGCTGCGGGTTGGCAGATGAACGAGACCACATTTGCCCTCGAGGAGGAATATGGGTTGGCCTACGCCAGCGACACCCGTGGCCGACACCCCTTCTATCCCCGTTTTGGCTCCCACGTTTACCGATGCCTGCAGATCCCGACAACCCTTCCCACGCTCGACGAGCTGCTCGGACGGGAGGGGCCTGAGGACGATTCGATCGTGGATTGGCTGTTTGCAAAAACCCAGGAAGCATCTTGCGACCAGGTCTGGACGCTGCATGCCGAACTCGAGGGAATCCGCTACCGACCCCTGCTCAAACGGCTTCTGCTGCGCTGGCGTGAGGCTGGTGTGGATCTGGTCGATCTGGGAACGTTCTACCGGGGTCTCGACCGGGCCCACTGTCCGGCGTGCCGGATCCGCCAGGGTTCGATGCCTGGCCGGAGTGGTCTCTTGGCCCTGCAAGACGATTCCGTAAATGCCGACCAGGGGGATAAGACCGGCCGGGCCGCCTGATTTCCGTTCCAGTCTCGAGGAGTCGATCGATGAGCAAAAAGCTGATTCAACCCCCTCCGGGTGGCCACAAAATCCGTTATGAAAAGGGGCGCCTCCAGGTCCCGGACGATCCCTGGATCGGCTACGTCGAGGGAGACGGAATCGGTGTCGATATCACTCCGGCCTGTCTCCGGATCTGGGATGAGGCTGTGCACAAGGCCTATGGTGGGCGGCGGAGGATCCACTGGGTTGAACTCTTCCTTGGCGAGAAGGCCGGGAACCGGACGGGGGGGGATTATTTTCCGGCTGAAACGCTTGAATGGATGAAGGAACTCTGGGTGTCGATCAAGGGTCCCCTCACCACCCCGGTGGGTGGTGGTTTCCGCTCGCTCAACGTGAGCCTGCGCCAGGCACTTGATCTCTACGCCTGCGTGAGACCTGTCCGCTACTACCGGGGTGTGCCCTCGCCGCTACGCGAACCGGAAAAAATCGATGTGGTGCTGTTCCGCGAGAATACCGAGGATGTGTATGCGGGGATCGAGTATGCGGCGGGAAGCCCGGAAAACGAACGGCTGGCCCGTTTTCTCCGGGACGAAATGAAAGCGACCTTCTTCGAGGGTGCGGGACTGGGGATCAAGCCGATCTCCCGCTTTGGAACCGAGCGACTCGTCCGCCAGGCCCTGACCTATGCGGTGGAGCACGGCCGACGGAGCGTCACGCTCGTCCACAAGGGGAACATCATGAAATTCACCGAAGGCGCTTTCCGCAACTGGGGCTATGAACTGGCCCAGCGCGAGTTCGGTGACCGGATCGTGACCGAGGAAGATCTCATGGGCCGGTACCAGGGCCGGGTTCCGGAGGGCCGGATCGTGATCAAGGACCGGATCGCGGACATCATGTTCCAGATGATGCTGCTCCGGCCGGATGAGTTCGACGTCATTGCAACCCCGAACCTGAACGGCGATTATCTCTCGGATGCAGTGGCCGCCGAGGTCGGCGGCATGGGCATCGCGCCGGGTGCGAACATCGGGGATGGCATTGCCGTTTTCGAGGCCACCCACGGCACGGCGCCGAAACATGCCGGGAAAAACATCGTGAACCCCGGCTCTCTCCTTTTTTCCGGGGTCTTGCTCCTCGAGTACATCGGCTGGCCGGAAGCGGCAGAGCGGATCCAGCGGGCCTACGAAAGGACGCTGGCGGACCGGATTGTGACCTATGATTTTGCACGGCTCATGACGGAGGCCCATGAGGTCTCGACCAGTGCTTTTGCCGATGCACTGATCGAACGACTGTGAAGAACCCGGCCATGGTCGATTTTGTCTGGCCGGAGGCTCCGGTCTTCTTCCCGGGAGGCGGGAGGCTCGAGGATCTCTTTCTCACGGACGAGAAAACCCTGCTCGGCTCGTTCATCGAGACCCTTCCGCTGAATCCGGAGCAGCGCGCTCACGCGCGGATACGGGCACTTCGGTGGGTTCAGGCGGTCCGCGAGCGGAAAAGTGGCTGGCGGCTCGGGATCGAGGATCTGCTCACGGAGTATGACCTCTCGACCCGGGAGGGAATCGTCCTCATGGGTCTTGCCGAAGCCCTGATCCGCATTCCGGACCGGGCGACCGCGGACCGGTTGATCGAAGACAAGATCGGCGGCGCGTCCTGGCAGCGTCACCTCGGTAACAGCGATTCCTGGCTCATCAATGCGGCCAGCTGGGGGCTGCTTTTGACCGGTCGGTTGGTCAAGCCCGAGGAAGTGGGATCAGTGAGTGGCTGGGAGACGCTTCTGCGCCTCGTGGGCCGTCGAAGTGAGCCTTTGGTCCGGACGGTTCTCCTGCGGGTCATGAAGGTGATGGGCAACCAGTTCGTCATGGGAGCCACGATCGAGGAAGCCCTGGATCAGGCCCGGAGGCTCCGTGATGGCCGGCACCGCTTCTCCTTCGACATGCTGGGGGAAGCCGCTCTCACCTTTGCCGATGCCGACCGCTATGCGGAAGCCTATGCACAGGCCATCGAGGCCACGGCTCGGGCCCGCAGTGGACCCGCCGGCATCGACGCTGACAGCATCAGTATCAAGCTCTCGGCCCTCCATCCCCGTTTCGATTTTGCCCAGGCTCAACGGACGCTCGCCGATCTCGCGGAGCGGGTGACCCGCCTGGCGGTCCAGGCGCGGGATGCCGGAGTCGGACTCACGATCGATGCCGAGGAGGCCCACCGCCTGGAGCTCGGACTCGGTGTCTTCGAACGGGTCTATCGTTGTCGGGAACTCAACGATTACCCCCTGCTCGGGCTGGCCGTGCAGGCCTATGGCAAGCGGGTGATCCCGCTGGTCGACCTCCTGGGCGAATGGGCCCGGGAGACCGGGAAAAGCATTCCAGTCCGGCTTGTCAAGGGCGCGTACTGGGACAGTGAGATCAAATGGGCGCAGCAGGAGGGGTTGAGCGACTACCCGGTCCTGACACGCAAGGCCGCAACCGACGTGTCCTATCTGGCCGCTGCAGCCGGCCTGTTCCGGCACGCAGGACTCTATCCGCAGTTTGCGACCCATAATGCATTGACCCTGGCCTCGTTGATTGAACTGGCCGGGTCGCCGTCGTCCTTCGAGTGCCAGCGCCTGTTCGGAATGGGTGAGAACCTCTATGCGGCGGCCGGCGAGGATCCTGATTTTGAGGCCCCGTGCCGGATCTATGCACCCTGTGGCGCCCACCGCGACCTTCTGCCCTATCTGGTCAGGCGTCTGCTCGAAAACGGGGCCAACACCTCTTTCGTCCACCGCATTGCGGATCCGCGTGTCCCAGCCGAGTCGATCGTGAGCGATCCGGTCGAGGAGGTACGGGCCACGGGTGGGTCCCCGCATCCGCGCATCCCCCGGCCCGGGGATCTCTACCTTCCGGAACGGCGGAATTCCCGTGGACTCAACCGGGCCAGCCGGCGGGAATGGGAAGCGTTGCGTCGTGAAATGCGTGACAGCACCCGGGAGGGGCCGTTTGAGGCACGCCCCCGGATTGGTGATCGCGATGAGGAGGGAGAGCCCCGCTCCATCACGAGCCCTGCGGACCGGACCGAAGTCGTGGGGATCGTCTACGAGGCCGGAAAAGAACAGGTCGACCGGGCGGTCCAAGTGGCTCGGAAAGCCCAGCCGGGGTGGAATCGCCTGCGAGGAGCGGCTCGCGCCGATCTCCTGGACCGGGTTGCCGAGCGTTTCGAGACCGAACGCGGACGCCTTGTCGGTCTTCTGGTGCGCGAGGCCGGCAAGACCATTCCGGATGCCTGGTCGGAGCTGCGCGAGGCCGTTGATGCGCTGCGGTACTATGCTGCGCGCGCCCGGGCCGAGTTCGAGACACCGACCCTGCTGCCGGGACCGACCGGCGAACGCAATGAGCTCTGGCTCGAGGGACGTGGTGTATTCGCCTGCATCAGTCCATGGAATTTCCCGCTCGCTATTTTTACGGCACAAATTGCCGGTGCCCTGGCGGCCGGGAATGCCGTCGTGGCCAAGCCGGCCGAGCAGACGCCGCTCGTGGCCGCCCAAGCCGTCCGGCTGTTCGCGGAATCGGGGTTGCCAGAAGGCGTGCTGGCGCTGCTTCCCGGCGATGGGTCTTCGGTCGGCCAGCCGCTCACCGCCCATCCGGGCCTGGACGGGGTGGCGTTCACCGGCTCCACCGAGACGGCTTGGCAGATCCAGAAGAGTCTGGTTGGTCGGGGTGGTGCATTGCCGGTTCTGATCGCCGAAACCGGTGGTGTCAATGCCATGATCGTGGACAGCACCGCCCTCTCCGAACAGGTTGTGATCGATGTTCTCCAATCGGCCTTCCTGTCCGCGGGGCAGCGCTGTTCGGCGCTCAGAGTGCTGTGCCTGCAGGAGGAGATTGCCGACCGGGTTGTCGGGATGCTCGAGGGCGCACTGGCTACCCTGGTGCTGGGCGATCCCCGCTGGATTGCGACCGACATCGGTCCGGTGATCGACGAAGAAGCCCGCGGTCGCCTGCTCGCCCATCGGGAACGGATGCAAGCCCAGGGCCGGATCCGCTACGAAATGCCGCTTCCCAAAGCCTGTGAGACCGGATGTTTCTTTGCGCCCCTGCTGGTGGAGGTGGATTCGATCGACTCCATTGGGGGTGAGGTATTCGGCCCCATTCTGCATGTGCTGCGTTTCCGGGGAGAATCCCTGGATTCGCTTGTCTCAGCCATCAACGAGACCGGATTTGGTCTCACTTTTGGGGTCCATTCTCGGATTGAAAGCCGGGTTCAGGAGCTTTTCCGCAAAACCCGCTGTGGCAACAGCTACGTCAACCGGAACATGGTCGGGGCCGTGATTGGCGTCCAACCCTTCGGGGGAAGCGGGCTGTCCGGAACCGGACCCAAGGCGGGAGGGGCCCATTACCTTCACCGCTTCGCCAGCGAGCGGGTGCTCACCATCAATACCTCGGCAATCGGCGGAAATACGACCCTGCTCAACCTGAGTGACCGGGGAGACGAGGGCCCGGGATGACCCTTTCCGTGGCCCCATCGATGGACTAGACTAGTTCCATGTATAGCATTTTCGAGCTGTTTAAAATCGGCATCGGGCCTTCGAGTTCCCATACGGTGGGACCCATGCGGGCGGCCCGTGCCTTTCTCCTGGATCTCGAGAAACGTCCAGAGTGGGCCCAGATTGGAAGTCTCACGGTCGAGCTCTACGGTTCACTGGCGTTGACCGGCCGTGGGCACGGCACTGACAAGGCCATTCTCCTGGGGCTCGAGGGAGAGGATCCCGCAGAAGTGGATCCGGATACGATTCCAGGACGTCTCGAACGAATTCGCCGGGAGGAGACGATCCGTCTTCTGGGTGTCCGGGAAATCCCCTTCATCGAAGCGCAACACCTGATCTTCCGGGGCGATGGTCTTCTTCCACGCCATAGCAATGGCATGCGTTTCACTGCGGTGGGAGCCGATCCGTCCTCCTCCTTCAGCCGAGATTTTTACTCGATCGGGGGAGGGTTCATCCTGAGAGCCGAGGATCCGGATCCGGCCGCGGGGGGCAGCCTTCCCGAGGCACCCTACCCCTACCGTTCCGCAGCCGAGCTTTTGGCGCTGACCCAGCGTCATCGGCTGTCCATCCCCGACCTCGTTCGGGCCAATGAATGCTCGGCTCAGCCTGCGGCCTCGGTGGAGCAGGGCCTCGACCGGCTCTGGCAGGCCTTCCAATCCTGTGTCACGCGTGGGCTCACCACAGAAGGAACCCTGCCGGGAGGGCTCAAGGTGGTTCGCCGGGCCCCGCGCCTCTACCAGAGGCTCCGCCAGGGCCCCTCATCCGACGGTTTCGACATCATGGACTGGGTCAATGCCTATGCGCTGGCCGTCAATGAGGAAAATGCCGCCGGGGGGCGTGTCGTCACGGCCCCGACCAATGGTGCGGCCGGGATCGTTCCTGCGGTTCTGCATTATTACCGTTCCCATGTCAAAGGGGCCGATGAAGCCGGCGTTCGACGTTTTCTCTTGGCGGCCGGTGGTATCTGCATCCTCTACAAGATCAATGCATCGATTTCGGGTGCGGAGATGGGATGCCAGGGCGAAGTGGGTGTGGCCTGTTCAATGGCGGCTGCCGGTCTCACGGCCGCGCTGGGCGGCAGCGATGTCCAGATCGAGCATGCGGCTGAGGTTGGCATGGAACACAATCTCGGGCTGACCTGTGATCCGGTCGGCGGCCTGGTCCAGATCCCCTGTATCGAGCGCAATGCCATCGGTGCCATCAAGGCCATCAACGCGCAGCGGCTGGCCTGCGGGGGCAGCGGTGAACACCGGGTTTCCCTGGATCAGGTCATCCAGACCATGCGCCAGACCGGGCTTGACATGCAAAGCCAGTACAAGGAGACGTCACGCGGGGGGCTTGCGGTCAACGTCGTCGAATGCTGAGCGTCACCGTGTGCGCCGCCCTTTGATTTCCCGCTCGATCCACTGAATCAATTGCCGGTTGAACCGGTCGTCAAGAAGGGCAAACCCGCGGATGGCCCCCCCCGCCGAGGGGGCGGTTTTCTCGGTCAGGCGGAAGTCGTGCGAGATCTGCCAGTCGGCCTGAAGGGGACGATGCAGGATCGCAATGACACCCAGATGGTCATAGGCCTTTTGGGGCGAGAGAAAATCCTGCTCGAAGGTCACCAAGTGCAGGGTCAGCGTGTAACGGGGGGCGGAGGCGACCTCGAGCTCGGCGAATTCGACCCTGAGGCGGCGCGACATCAGTGACTCGGGCGGTGCCAGCCAGGTTTTTCCGCCATAACGCCTGAGTTCCTGGGCTTGTCGGTAAAGCAGCCGGTAGTGGATGCTGGTTCCCGCAAGCCAGGGTACGGCCCGGAAACCCAGGAAAACGAGCCCGGACAAGGGCGGAGACACGGGTCGTTTGGGCGCCGGACCGAAGTCGTAGGTGGCGGGCACGAGGGCACGGGGTGGCAGAAGGCTGCAGGCGGCGAAGGAGCCGGCAAGGAGAGGCAGGATGAACAATGGGATGGAGCGGAGGATCGTGCGCATGGGGTCAGTGCGGGTGGGAGTGGTTGCGGTGGTGTCCGGTCGACTCCCGGGCATGCCCGAGGAGCCAGAGTTGGGGGTTGCGGTTCAGGCTGGTACTCAGCCGGGACAAGCTCAGGGAGAGCCCCTTCAGGGAGTCGAGCGACTGGTCGAGGCGCGGCAGGGTCCTGAAGGCCAGGATCCTGAACAGTGATCGGGTTTCCGCGAGGGAGTGCCTGAGGGACAGGGGAACGCGCTGACTGTCCGCGAGAAGTTCTTGGGTTGAGCCGAGCAAGGCATTGAGCTTCCGGGTGGTCTCGGGTAGCTCTCGTGCGGCCGCATTGACGTGTCCCTCGATCCGGTTCAGGATCACGAGATTCCGGTCGAGATTCCCGAGTGTCTGATGTATCCGGCCCACCTCTTTCGGCGAGAGCAGCCGCTTGAGCGCGAGGCTCACAGCGGTGAGGTTGCGTGCGCTGCGCGCGCCCTGATCCAGGAGGGTCGAGAGAGGGGGGGGTTTGAGGGTGAGGATGCGGGGAAAGGGATGAGGGGCGTGATAGGGGCCCACCAAAGCCCGGGCCGGCGGTATCAGTGAGATGGCCGCAGCGGAAGAAAACAGGCTGGACGCCAGGCGGGCCGAGGTGCCGGGGACCAGTGGGGTGCTTTTCTCGATCCGGGCATGAATCAGGATCTCGTTGGGATCCTTGGGGTTGAACCCGAGATGGGTGACCCGCCCGATGGGAAGTCCCCGGTAGAAAACCCGCGAACCCCGTGCCAGTCCCATGACCGATCCCCGGGTTTCAATGACGAGCGAACGGGTGGCGGGTGCCTTGCCACCCGCGAGCCAGTTTCCTGCAATCAGGAGACCCACGGCAAGCAGGATCACGAAGAGACCGCTCGCGATGGCGTAGTATCGTTGTTTCATGATGCCCGCTCCCCATCCAGACGGAAAAATGACCGGATGCGGGAATCTGCCTTCTGTTTGAGGTCGTGGAGCTGGCCTTGCGCGATGAGGTGGCCATCGCCAACGAGCACGATGCGATGGCACAAGCGCTCAAGTGCGCGCAGATCGTGGGAAATCATGAGAGCTGTGATCCCCAGGCTTTTCTGGAGATCACCCATGAGGGCGATAAACGCATCGGCCACGATCGGGTCGAGTCCGGCGGTGGGTTCGTCCAAAAGGAGGAGTTCCGGCTCGGCCACAAGTCCGCGTGCAAGGGCCACCCGGGTGACCATGCCGCCTGAGAGTTCGGATGGCATGCGCGGCGCATTTTCAGGTGGCAATCCCGCCAGGGAAAGAGCCAGGGAAACCATGGGCTGGATCCAGGCGTCCGAAAAGCCCATCTCCAGGAGGGGAAGGGCCACGTTTTCGTAAACATTGAGTGAACTCAAAAGAGCACCGCCCTGAAATAGTACACCGATCCTTTGGCGCAGGCGGCGCTGGGCGGCGGGCGAGAGGAAGGTCAGCTGTTCGCCAAACAGACGGATACTCCCGCGGACAGGTCGCTTGAGGCCGATCAGATGGCTGAGCAACGTGGTTTTGCCACTTCCGGAAGGCCCTGCAAGGCCCACAATTTCTCCCGGTTGAACTTCGAAGCAGATATCCTTGAGGACGGGGCGGCCATCATAGTCCACTTCCACGTTCTCAAACGAAACGATGGGGTCCATGTCTAAAACCCGGTGCGGCGGAACAGGACGGCGGCCAGTGCATCCAGGGCAATGACCAGGGTGATCGAAAGGACAACCGAACGCGTCGTTTCCTGGCCCAGGCTCGCGGCATCCGGTGGGACGTCCCAGCCGAGGCGACAGGCCACGAGTCCGATCAGGAGTCCGAAAAACCCGCCCTTCACGATCCCGAACCAGAGATTGAAAAGCGGGACGAGCCGGGGCATTTGCCGGACCAGGGAAAGGAAAGACGTGTGGAGTGTCAGGGCCGCCGCCCCGAGTCCCGTCATGATTCCGAAGAAATCGCTCCAGCCGACGAGCAGCGGCAACAGGATGAGAAGGGCCACAAGTCTCGGGAAGAC
>JAKARN010000172.1 GCA_021828425.1 Pseudomonadota bacterium
ATCTCGAAACAAAAAACAGGCCTAGCAGAACATCACGAAATGGCCTGATATCAGCCTCGACCTGATGACGGAATTCGGTTTCACCCAAGACCATCCCGGCGAGGAAAGCACCCGGAACAGCTGACAGGCCAATGGACTTGGTAATCATAGCTGACGCCAGCGCGACCAAGAGTACGGACAAGGTAAAAAGCTCACTGGCCTTGCGTTTAGTCACTTCACGAAACAGCCATTCGACCAACGGCCGGCCACCAACCAACAAAAGGCCCGCCACCAGGATGCCTCGAGCCAGTGTGATACCGAAGGTTTCCCAAGAACTCCCCATCCCATGATGGCTGAGCCAAGTAGGAGCCAAAATGAAAAGCGGGAGAGCCAAAAGGTCCTGAAAAATGGCCAAGGTCATCGTCAACCGCCCATGAGGTTGCCCAAGTTCCTGTTGGTCACCGAGCTGACGGGCAACGAGTGCTGTTGATGATGTGGCCAAGACAAAACCCAGGAATACTGAGAGCGGCCATGGCCAGCCAACGGCCAGGACAACCAAACTCCCGAGGCATGCCTCGACGGCGATAATGGACAATGCCAGTGCCAGATTCTGTCGACGTGTCTCGTGGAACCGCGATGGAGAGAAATCGAGCCCCAGTGTGAAAAGAAGGAGGATAATGCCCCATTTGGAAAGAACTTGAACATCCGCACTGTCAGCAAGCCAGGCCAAGCCGTGGGGGCCCAGGATGGTCCCCGCGAGCATATAAGCAGGTATAAGGGGCAGCGTCAGACGTCTGAGAACCGACGAGAGAATGACCGCCAAGGTAAGGAGTACCACCAAGCTCAACAGCATGGGATCAAAGGTCATGGCATACTCCGTACCCTGACTGACGCTTTAATGGGCCAATGGTCTAGCTATCCTACCCCACTGCGGGAGACCGAATGAGAGACCGCTACGGGCTATAATGCTTATGGAGCCCCTCACTCTAAATTTTTTTACGGGTTCCATCATTCCTTATTTCATAATGATTTAGACCCAAAAATTGGACAGACTAGAGCCGAGTCCTGAATCGGGCTCCCAACTGAACGATGACTATCGAGGGGAACGGTCTCGCTACCTCTTCCCATTGATGGCCGTGGGTGCTTTGGGCGTCGTTTATGGCGACATCGGAACTAGTCCTCTTTACACCCTTCAAGCCTGCTTTTCAGCACCCAACTCGTTCAGTATTTCCCCAGCGAACATCATTGGCGTCCTATCCCTCGTTCTCTGGACACTTACGGTCACGGTCACACTTAAATACGTGGCTTTTGTCCTCAGGGCAGATAATCGGGGGGAGGGAGGAATCCTCGCACTCCTTGCGCTTTTGAGTCCCGCACCTCCGGGCACCAGTCATGGAAAAAGAAGATCCCAGAAACTGCTGCTTGCCCTAGGTCTTTTCGCGGCTACATTTCTCTACGGCGACGGCATGATTACACCGGCTATCTCGGTCCTGAGTGCAATCCAAGGACTCGACGTCATAACGCCCACTCTCGACCGCTATATTATCCCGGTGACCGTCATTGTTCTTGTTGCACTTTTTAGCATTCAGAGACGGGGTACGGGCAAGATCAGCCAATGGTTCGGGCCGGTGATGCTCCTCTGGTTCCTTTTGCTCGCGATCACAGGCCTCGGCGAAATTCTAAACCACCCCTTGATTCTTCTGTCGCTCAACCCGCTGGCTGGTGTCGGTTTTCTTAGCCGACATCGCCTTGCCGGATTTCTGGTTCTAGGTGCTGTCATCCTTGCGGTCACCGGCGCAGAAGCCCTGTACGCAGATCTCGGCCATTTCGGCCGTCCTCCGATCCGCCTAGCCTGGCTAGCTGTGGTATTCCCCTCCCTCCTGTGTAACTATCTAGGGCAGGGGGCACTTCTCCTGCATGACCCTGGCGCCATCAGTGCACCACTTTATCATTTGGTTCCTCAGTGGGCTCTCATTCCCACCGTCATCTTGGCAACTGCGGCCACAATCATCGCCTCACAAGCAATCATCTCGGGTAGCTTTTCCCTGATGGGACAGTCAATTCGTCTCAACCAAACGCCACGCATGCGAATTGTCCAGACGTCACGGGATGAGAAAGGTCGAATTTACATCCCCACGCTGAACTGGCTTCTCATGATCGGAACGATTGGCCTCGTCTTAGCTTTTCGGACAGCCAATAATCTGGCCGGTGCCTATGGAGTTGCAATCAGCACCCTTATGTGGATCACGACGATCTTTCTTATGCTTCTGGCGCACCGTCGATGGGCTTGGTCAATCCCCAAAACGATACTCATCCTGGGCGGATTTTTGGTCATAGACAGTGTCTTCTGGATGAGCACACTCACAAAGATTCCGGATGGTGGCTGGTTCCCACTGCTCATTTCACTTCTCCTCTTCGGCATGATGGAAGTGTGGGCCACGGGGCGACAAGAACTGATCCGTCGCCTGCAGGCACACACTGAACCTTTGCTTGCATTTCTCGCCCATCTCGTTGAGGAGCCACCGATCCGTGTCCCGGGAACCGCAGTGTACTTTACAGCACCTAATCTTGGGGTCCCCCCAACCTTGTCGCACCAACTGATCCATCTTAAAACGCTACACGAACACGTTATCCTGCTCACAATCGTTACTCATGAAGTGCCCTTTGTTCATGCAGGAAATCGGCTCGACATAGAGTCACTGGGCGAAGGCTTCTACCGGGTGCTTGTACACTTCGGATTCATGCAGCCACAGAACATTCCTGTCGCGCTATCACTTGGGGCCGAACAATTCGGACTGCCGTTTCAACCCGAAACGGCCAGTTACTTTATCGGCCGTGAAAGTCTTGTCATACCGGATCAGATCTCATTGGCCGGTCGCTTTTTCAACCGGATTTTCGCCTTCTTATCCCGAAACGCGTCACGAGCCACTGATTTTTACGAGATCCCCGCCGATCGGGTCGTCGAACTGGGTCTTCGGATCTCCTTGAACGGTGGTCACGGCCAGCCGTAACGGAGAAGAAGCATCGAGGATTTTGCGCATGCTTTACCGCCGTCTGGGTCGTTCCGGCCTCAAGTTAAGTGCTCTATCGTTTGGCTCCTGGGTAACCTTTGGTCCGCAAGTTGATCAGGCCGGGACCATTGACCTCATGGCCTGCGCTCTCGACCATGGAATCAACTTCTTCGACAATGCCGAAGCCTACGCGCATGGAGCATCTGAACGCCTCATGGGACAAGCCTTCCGCACCCTGGGTTGGAGCCGTGACCGATTCTGCGTATCCAGCAAAGCTTTCTTCGGCTCTGTCCAGAATCCTGCGCCCACCCAATGTGGCCTGAGCCGCAAACATCTGGTCGAAGCCTGTCATCAGGCGCTGAAGAGACTTGGCCTGGATTACCTTGACCTATTTTTTTGCCACCGGCCAGACCCAGAGACACCGATCGAAGAAATCGTGGTCACCATGGCAACCTTGATCCAGCAAGGGAAAATCCTCTACTGGGGAACTTCAGAGTGGCCTGCTACTTGGATTGAAAGCGCTATCCAAAAGGCCCATGAACTGAACTTGCCGGCCCCGCTCATGGAGCAGCCACAATACAATCTGTTCGTTCGGAAACGGGTTGAAGTCGAATACGAGTCCCTATGCCAGACCGAGGGGCTCGGACTCACCACGTGGTCACCCCTTGCATCTGGAATTCTCACCGGAAAATATATGGATGGCTCCCAGATCCCGCCCGGCAGTCGCTTCAGTCTCCCCGATTACGAGTGGCTACGGGAGCGATTCCAAGGAAAAGACGGACAACGACAACTCAAGGCTGCCTGCGGTCTCGTTGAGCTCAGTCACGAGAATGGCACGACTCCCGCTACCTTGGCCATCGCCTGGTGCCTGTCGAACCCATGTGTGACCACCGTCATCCTGGGCGCTTCTCGCAGGGAACAGCTACTCGATAACCTGAGAGCAATTGAGTACTTACCGAAAATCCAAGGTTCACTCAAAAACCGCTTGGAATCTCTCTACTCTGATCCCGCGTGATATCCTGTTCCGGAGGGTCTGGAGTCAGCCTCCACCCAGCAACCCGATCATCATCTAGCTCTTGTGTCAGAAGGGTCCGATGACGAGGGCCAATAGCTAGGGGGCTTTCTGTCTTCAGGGACCTTCGACGGTCTCAATCCCCCGGGTTCCCAGATTCTTGATGCGTTCGGAACATTGCTGGGCTGCTTCAGGCGACTGTCCACTCATAAGAGCCAGAACCAGAATGACGAGACTGAACCCGGCGAGTATCCACATGCCAGTGAAAAACCCGTAGTCTCCAAGCCCATCCATGGGTTTGGATGTGGGGCCCAGAAGACTGATGATCCAGAGTCCCGCGAAGTATGGAATAAGCCACCAAGCCTGCTGCCACCCCAGGTCTGCCGCTCGCC
>JAKARN010000173.1 GCA_021828425.1 Pseudomonadota bacterium
TACCACTGGTTCATGCCGGGATATCCGAATCCCGGCGTATTATAGGATTGTCCGTTCAAGTAACCGGCACTCACGATCACACTGCCCCGGTCGTTGCCGACCGCAAAACCAACGTTATAGCCTTGGGTCACGCCTCCCCAATGACCCGGGGTTTCATAGACCCCGAGGAAGGCACTCGCCATGGCCGTGGACCAGGTCTGGCTGGTGATGACATTGATCACCCCACCACCGGATGGGCTGGCCGGGACGCCGGGCGGGTCGGCTGCAGGTGGAAGGACCTCGACCTTGGAGATGGTCGAAGCCGGGATCAGGAGACTCGATCCTACGGGAGTTCCCGAATCCGCGAGCCAGCGATGACCATTGACGAGAACCAGGGGACGCGGCTGCTCCTCAGTCAAGTGGCGCAGCACAGGAGCTGCGTGTCCGGTCCGGGCCCCATACTCGGAAATCGATTCGAGGAGATTGCCCATCGCGATATTGCCGTGCAGCCGGAGTTGCCGAGGGCTCAAGACAATGAGAGAGGGGGCCGGACTCCGCACCGGGAGGCTTCCATGGGGATTCTGGCCAGCCCCTGGTCCGATCCCGGCACGAGCCTGCGCAAAGACAGGGATCGAGAGAAAACAACTGGCGAAGACGGCGACCCAAGTCCCGGCTTGCCCTCGTTGCATGCCTTTGTGCTGGCTCATTCCGGTAGACCTCCCAAGCGAATGCTGGGAAACCCGCCCAAGAAGGCGGAATACTTATTTTCTACGCCAGCTCGACCGAGCTGTCAAGCCATTCTTGCAAGGGTCCGGCCAAGTACTCCTAACTCTATTATTGATATTTTTGACATTGGGGTCGGTCATAAACCGCATGTTTCATCAACCAAGCCCCCCACCTGGACCCAGAGGAGGCGCTGTCGTGTAGATGATGGATTCGTCTGAGTTGGGGGCCGAAGCAGTGCCGGATTGGTCCACAACCCGCAGGAACCGATATGGTGGGCTCCAAGTGGTCGGGCCCTTCCAACCCGCCCGGGAACAAACCGCTAAACTATGGGGATCGGGTGCGCCCGTAGCTCAGTTGGATAGAGTACAGCCCTCCGAAGGCTGGGGTCACAGGTTCGAATCCTGTCGGGCGCGCCATTCCTCCTGCATCGGGATATCATGGAACCACGGATCCGGCGGGAATCTTTGTTTATTTCGCGGGACTGGCGCCGGCTCCTTCCTCGCGGGATCGCCGTCGTGACTTCGACGGACTGTCTCCAGCCCCAATCTCCTCGCCCATCAGCTGGTGAAGCAGGCTCGATTCCCTTTTGTAGAAGCCTTCGGTATGCAGCGAATCCTCGAGCTTGAGCACCTCATAGTCGAGGTGGTGGACAATCTCGTGAAGGAGCGTGCGGAGAAAGGTCTTGAACGCAACGACCTGCCGCCGCTGGACCGTCCGCATCCAGAGGGTAATCAGTGGTCGGGCCCTGACCTGATCGGCCTCGTAGAGACCGTGGAGCTCTCCGTGCGAGTTGGAGGGACGCCGTTCGAGGACCCGCACTCGGACCGGGGGGCTCCCGAACGCATCGTTCAGGAGCTGGGCAAGCGCTTGGGCTGCCGCTTCCACCGCTGGACGGGATTCGATGGCCAGTGCATTCCGGAGGTTGGTCACGGCCTCGTGAGGAATCGCTCCGGGATCGAGCGGCAGGGTCTCGATCCGGTTACTCCGGTCGTAGATTTTCCGCTGTCGTGGCGTAAGCCGGTGATAGTAACTGAAAACCATCGGTTTGCCTGAGGCCGGGGCCTCTTAGAGTGTACCCGGACCCGAACCGCTCGGCTGGCTGCGGAACCCGGGCTCAGTCCGTATCGAACTGGTCCCACCAATGCCAAGGGGGTGGGGTCGGCGTTTGGGGGCGCGGCATCATCCGGGCCTGCGAACGGACCCGGTAGAGGATGAGCCCTCCCTGTGCCGGGATCGAAAGGACACGCGTGAAATAAGCGGGATTAGGTGCCGGTGACAGGGTGACGGATCTGGGCTTCCGGCCGGGGACAGGAAGCGTGTTGCGATACACAATGAGATAACTGCCCGCATGGATCCGGCCGGACCGGACCTCGGCATACAAGGCACGGGCCGAGCGGACGAAGGGTATCGGAGCCTGACGGAGAGGATAGAGCGCATAAATTGTGGGCGGGGCGGGGTAGAGGTAGCTCACGAAAGGATCCGGGTGGTGCGCCAGGTAACTCCGCAGGACCGGGAGTCCGCGCATCGTTTCGGGTGTCGGAAGAATGCCGGGGAGAACCCAGCCAGGCAGGACGAAAAGAGCGACAAAACCTGCAACGGCAAGGAGAAATACCGAGATTCCATACCCCACCCTGGAAACCAGGCGGGCCCGCTTACCGAACGCCCAGCCCATGGCACCCACGCTCAGGGTCACGATGGCCGGGGCCGCCGGCAGGATGTACTTGCTCTGCTTCGAGACCGATGCCGAAAAGAAGAGAATCGTCCACAGTGTCCAGAGCAGGGCAAGCCGAAAAGCGGGGTCCCCTCTCCGGCGCCAGGCAAGGACGATCCCGAACGGAAGGAGGAAGGCCCATGGGAAGAAATCCCCCCACAGGCTTTTCAGGTAGAGAAAGGGTCCGTGCTCGTGGTCGAGCCCCGACAGGAAACGGGTGAAGTTCTGGTAGATGAAAAAGGCCCGGTCGAAGTCCCAGTTCGACTGGAGTCCGGCCATCAGGGCCCAGAGGGCAAGGACCCCCAAGGAGAGGGCGAGTCCGCGGAGCGGGCGCAAGGACCGGATCCCGTGCCAGAGCCCACGCCATCCTTCCCGGGAAAGGGGCCAGAGCCCCGGCGTGGAGGCCACGAGGTCGAGCCCCATCGCCGGGAGCGTGATGGCAAGCCCGACTGGGCCCTTGGCTGTGGTGGCAATCGCGAGTCCGCCCCAGAGTTCCCAGGGGAATCGGGTACCGGATCCCTGCCGGTGGCGCAGGTAGCCGGTATAGGCCATGAGCACGCCGAGCGCCAGGAGACTGTCGGTATGAGCCGTGAAGAAGTTGTACAGGGCGATCGGAAGCGCGGCCAGGGCGAGACGGGGCAGGGTCGGGCTCACACCAGGAAAGGCACTTCTCACCCAGCGGCCCATCCAGAAGATCCAGAGCAGGTACGCCACCGTTCCCGGTACCCGGATGGCTGCCCGGAGGGGCAGGCCCACCAGGCGGGCGATGATGGAAAGCCAGTAATAGAGGGGAGGGTACTCGACGTAGGGCAGTCCATTCTTGAAGGGGACCCACCAGCTGCCCCGGGCGATCATCTCGCGCACAACCTCGGCAAAACGGGGCTCCTCGGCCGGGATCAGCCCATGGGTGAACATGGCGATTCCGTAAACCAGGGCCAAGAATACGAACAACCCGATGGCAAGTCGCCGGTCGGCGCGGGGTTCGAGCTCGGGGCCGAGCACAGGGGGAGAGGGATCGTTCCGGAACAAGGGTCTCGCCGATACACAATGGCTCAAGGACCGGGGAATTTTACCGGAGGACGGGATTCGGCGATACGATGCTATAGTCCGGTGAGAGGCTGCCGTGAACTACGACCATCGCTTCCACGCCGGGAACTTCGCTGACGTCCACAAGCATCTCGTTCTGATCGCCCTGCTTGAACGTCTGTCGGAAAAACCCACTCCCTGGTTCTACCTCGACACACATGCCGGTTCCGGGCTTTACGATCTGGACCGTCTCCCGCAGGATCCCCCGCCGGAGTTTCGCCGCGGCTTCGAGATCCTCTGGCAGAACTCCCCTGCCGATCCCCTGCTCGCGAGATACCGTGCACTCGTGGCCCAGGACAACCCCTCCGGCACCCTCCGCTGGTATCCCGGTTCGCCCCTGCTCGCACACCGGCTGGCCCGCTCCAATGACCGGCTCGCTTTCGTGGAAGCCGTGCCCCAACGCCAGGCCGAACTCAAGCGTCATCTCGGTCGGCGGCCTGGTGTGCACTGCCGGGACGGTTTTGAGGCTCTGCTTGCGCTCACGCCACCTCCGGAAGGTCGTGGGCTCGTCTTCCTCGATCCACCCTACGAGCAGGTCTCCGAAGCGGACCGGCTTGTGGAGACCCTGTCCCGGGCCTGCACACGGTTCCCACAAGGCATCTTTCTCGCCTGGTATCCCTGGGTGGACACGGACTGGACGAATGGCCTCAAACGGCGCCTCGACCGGATTCCCCGGATCTCCTTCCTGGACTGGTGGCGCCCCCGGGGAAACGGCCTCTGGGGCAGCGGGCTTGCCCTCGTGAATGTTCCCTACGGCATCCCCGAGCGGCTCGAACGGCTCGCACCGGAACTCTCGTCCCTCTTCCGGGACCCGCCGGGATCCACCGGATGGCGGACCACATGGACTTCCGGAGACGGCCGGGAA
>JAKARN010000174.1 GCA_021828425.1 Pseudomonadota bacterium
CCCGGTTCCAAGCCATCGGGGTATCTGTTGTGGTCCACCCCCGCAATCCGCATGTTCCTACCTCTCACGCAAACGTCCGCTACATCGAGACCGAAGGTCATGGGGATATCCCCTCCCATTTCTGGTTTGGGGGTGGGTTTGATCTGACGCCCTTTTACCCGCGTCTTGAAGACTGTATTCATTGGCACCGCACGGCGGCCGATCTCTGCCGTCCCTTCGGTGAGGAACTGTATCCACGGTTCAAAGCTGACTGTGACCAGTACTTCTACCTCAAGCATCGTAGAGAGTCACGTGGCATCGGCGGGATCTTTTTCGATAACCTCCAACTCACTGATTTTGCAACGACACTCCGGTTTGCTTCGACTGTGGGGCAGGGTTTTCTGGATGCTTACTTGCCGATTTTCGCCGCCCGTCGGCATGAACCCTGGAGCGAACGGGAACGGGAGTTCCAGCTGTTGCGCCGTGGCCGCTATGTGGAATTCAATCTGCTCTACGACCGAGGAACTCTGTTTGGGCTCCAGTCGAACGGACGGGTCGATTCCATTCTCATGTCACTGCCTCCATTCGCGGGCTGGCGTGATCTCGCCTGCTACGATGATCGGGAGCCGGAAAGGTGGCTGAGGGATTTTTTTCTGAAACCACGGGACTGGCTGGATCCTGGACTCAGCATCGCGTGGCGGAAGCAGGAGACCAAGTGATCGTTGAAGATTCCGATAGCTTCAAGATAAGATTGAATCATGATGGGGCCCACAAACCGGAACCCGTGCCCCTTGAGCTCGCGAGCCAACTCCCGAGACTGGGGGGTTTCTGTTGGAACTTCCTTCAGATGTTCGTAGTGATGGGTATGAACCCGAAAGTCGAAGTGTGACCATAAAAACTTGGAAAAACTTCCTATCCGGGCACTAAGCTCAAGAAAAGCCCTTGCGTTGAGGCGAAGGGATAGGAGTTTTCCCGGGTGCCGAAGTAACTGACCGTCTGCGGCCAGACGGTCGAGCCTCCTCTCATCAAGTGAGGCCAGATACTCCGGATTGAATCCACGCAGGCGGGATCGGTAGGCTTCACGTCGCTTGAGTATGGTGAGCCATGATAAGCCCGCCTGCTGTGATTCGAGGATCAGCATTTCAAACAAGCGCTGGTCATCATCATAGACGGGTGTTCCCCATTCTTCATCGTGGTAGTCCCGGTAAAGAGGTACCTCAATGCCAGGCCAAGGACAACGCACAATGGCCTGATTGGATTGATTCGATTGCTTTCCAGTATGGGCGGATATTTTTGTAGCGGTTCTTTCCAAAGAAAAAGTCTCGCATAGTGGGTTATCTTTATCCCACCTCCTCCGGTCGGAAGTGAAACCATCCGCTAGAGGGTAAGTAGACCAGACTGCCTAGAAATGATAGATTGCGCTCAATCCAAAGCCCCGGAAATTTCCGCCCAGTCCGGAGTGGCTTGATGCGAATATCCAAAAATACTGGATACGTGTACTGATCCTTCGGTCCACCCGAAAAGATACTCCGGCACCTACCAGCGGATCCACCCCGGAAGAAACCACGGACGCTTGGGTTCCAAGAGGACTCTCATACCAATTTGCAATTCCGACCCGTCCGAGGATATGGATCCGGGAGCCTAACGGGTATCGCCCTATGGCCGACAGGCTTGCGATCGTCATCTCATAGTGTGGGATCGAGGAATAGTTAAGCGCAAGCTCGAACTCTCGCCGGATCCGGTATCCCAAGGAGGCTCCAAAACTAATGCTGCTGCCGCGGAATGCATAGGATTCCCCTCCGTTGATGCCGACAAGAAAATGGTTTTGGGCCAAGGCCGGCTGAAGAGTGGCTACGAGAATGACGATAAAAGGCAGTAATCTGGTCGGAAATTTGGCGAGCATCGGTTTGGGGCACTGATCAGATGAGGGTATAGCTAATAGATTAAAGGGGTGGTGATCTACCCCCAAACCGGCAACACCAACAGAGCTGCCGGATGATCATGCTAACAGATTTTTTGTGTTTAAACGCCCCGCAAGCTCAGCAAGCTGACTTTGCTGGTTTCCATTTCCTTAATCATGTACAGCAAGGGTCGGGGACTCAGGGTTATGGGTGGGGGGTCGGGCAATGCCCTGCTAGGAAGGTACATCGCCTGACGCCGTGAAATGGTTAAAATATCCCCAGATCCAAAGAGTCTCTGGTCTATGGCTGAGACGGTCCCTCCTTCTTCACGCGGCGTTCCCAAATCAGACGCCGGATTCCCAAGAACCCGTCTGAGGCGGACGCGCAATCGGTCCTTTTCCCGGATGTTGGTTCGCGAGACTAGGCTCGAAGCGGGGCATTTGATCTATCCGGCTTTTGTTGTGGAAGGGACACATCAACGGATTCCCATCCCAAGCCTACCCGGAATCGAACGCTTGAGCATCGATGAACTTCTGCAAGAGGCGGATGGATGGTTTGAGTCTGGAATTCGTGCCATTGCCCTTTTCCCCTGTATCGAGACCGAACTGAAAAAGCCCGACGGACGAGAAGCTTGGAATCCTGATGGTTTGATCCCCCGTGCGATTTGCGCGCTCAAGAAACGACTGCCGGACCTCGGTATTATCGCCGATGTTGCACTGGATCCCTACCATCCCTCAGGACAGGACGGGATCGTCGATGGGCAGGGACGGATTCTCAATGACGAGACGGTGGAAGCTTTGGTCCGTCAGTCCCTCTGTCTGGCCGGGTGTGGAATAGATATCGTGGCTCCTTCAGACATGATGGATGGCAGAATTGGTGCGATCCGGATGGCCTTGGAGGAAGCGGGAAAGAGTGAGATCCAGATTCTAGCCTATGCGGCCAAGTACGCGTCCTGTTTTTACGGGCCGTTCAGGGAAGCAATCGGCAGTGCTCGTGCCTTGGGACGGGCTGACAAGAAAACCTACCAGTTGGATCCGGCAAACCGGGAGGAAGCACTGCGGGAAGTGGCACTCGACATCGCGGAAGGCGCGGATTACGTCATGATCAAACCGGCACTCCCCTATCTCGACATCATTCGGGAAGTTCGAAACCGATTTTCTTTCCCGACCTTAGCCTATCAGGTGAGTGGTGAATATTCGTTACTTATGGCAGCAATCGAAAAGGGATGGGTGCCCGAACGATTGGCAATTCTGGAGTCGTTGCTGTGTATCAGACGGGCAGGTGCCAATGCAATCCTCACCTATTTTGCGCCGCGAGTGGCGACATGGCTGGCACGGGATTATGGTGAGATATGAGCTTGGAGCCCGTTTGCGGCTGGGTCTTTTGGGCCGTCCGGTCGTAAAAAGCCTTTCGCCGTCTATCCACCAGGCATTTGCCGAGCAGCACCATCTGCAGATGGAATACCGAGTGGCCGAAACCTCCCTTACAGAACTTGCCGAGCGTCTTGCTGAATGGTCTGAGGCCGGTTTTTCCGGAATCAACCTGACTTTGCCGCTCAAGGAAGCGGGGTTTCGCCTGTGTTGTGAATGGACGGATGCGGCAGCCCGGTGCCGGGCAGTCAATGTCCTCATTCGAACCAAGGGCGGATGGGCAGGAGATAATACTGACGGTACTGGATTCTGGACGGATCTCACGGAACGACACGGATTCCTGAGTCAAGGACATCCGGTTTTGGTTGTGGGTTCCGGAGGAGCGGCGAGAGGGATTCTCCACGCGCTGCTTAAGGCAGGTGAAACCGTCTGTCTCGCTGTTCGTGACCGGACCCGGGGTTCGCGCTTGGTTGAGGACTTTGTCCAGACTGGCAGCCCGCGGATTCCCGTGATAGACCTTGGAACCTCGCTGGCTGCCACCCGCTGGAGTCTCATCGTGAATGCCACTTCAGCTGGTCATTCCGGCCGAGTTCCAGCCCTTGACCCCAGCATCTTCAAGGAGCATCCGTGGGCGTACGATCTGGAGTATGGGGGGGCAGGTCAACCGTTCACCCGGTGGGCTCAGGAAAAAGGAGCGGCTCGAGTCCTGGACGGCCTCGGCATGTTGGTTGAGCAGGCAGCAGCCTCTTTCGAGCGGTGGACCGGGCGGAAGCCTCTCACAGATCCGATTTATCATGTGCTGAGATCACGGAGTCTCTGAACGTGGAGCCCCACTCGACCACATCTCCGAAGTCCTCTCCAGAAGGAGATCCTCTCAGTCAGGGTCAGAGTTCGCCGGGTTCATCCGCGAGTCCCGCCACCATCTGGCTGTTGCTGGGTCTGGGGGGCCTCGTCGTTTTTTTCTTTTGGGGTGTTAGGGAACGAATCCCCTGGGTACTCCGGATTCTCGAGTGGTCAGCGACCGTGTTTTGATCTTTCGCGGGATTGCTCATGGACAGTGTCGATCAAAAAACGCACCTTTTCGC
>JAKARN010000175.1 GCA_021828425.1 Pseudomonadota bacterium
GACGGACGCATCGACAGCCGGGTTCACCCGATTCCGTTCGAAGGGGGGATTTGAGATGTCGGCCCAACATCCTGACACCATGACACCCGGTGATCTTGTCCGCATCTACCGTCGCATGAGGGAGTACGGACTCAATGATCCCCATAGCGGAAATGCCTCACTTCGCCACGGGAGGCAGGTCTGGATTACTCCGCATGGCGCTTGGGCAGAGGAGTTGACCGAGGCGGAACTGGTTCTTTTGGATCTCGATTCGGAGATTCCAGCCAGCGCATCCTGGGATACCCCCCTCCATTGTGCAACCTACCGCAAGCGGGAGACCCATGGGGCCGTCCTTCACGGTCATGGTCTTTACAGCGTGGCCGTGAGTCTGCTCGGAGAAAGTTCATTCGAGCCCCTTGATTTTGAGGGTCGCCTGAGTTTCCCCTGCGTACCGATCGTGGATAGTTCCCGTGAAACACCCTTCGAGGATGCGGCCCGGGCGGTGTCGGAAGCCCTGCGGGAGTACCCTCTGGCCATCGTGCGTGGCCATGGCGTCTACTCGGCGGCCGCGAGCCTGGAAGAGGCTTGGCATCAGCTCGCGGCCCTGGAGTGGTCTGCCGAGCTTGCGTGGCTCTACCGGGGTCACGCCCCCAGGACGGATCGGGGAACGGCCGGTCCGGCCGGATTTCGCACGAGGTCGCGGCTTAGCCGAAAGAGCGCGAAAACCCCCAGGCGACGATCACGATCATGATCACAATGTAGATCCGGAGCCCCCAAAAGACCATCCGTTGCCAACCCGCCAGCGAAACCCGCCGGACCGGCGGGAGGGGGTCCAGCCAGTGTTCCTGCTCGAGCAGCGTGCGGATTTGCTGGGAATCGTATTCGTCGAGTTCTTTCATGACGGAACCTGGCCTAGAGAAGGACGTGGAAGGAGGAGAGACCGTAGAGTGCGTTGCACAGGATGAGCAGGATCATGAGGCCGATGGACAGGGTGTTGCGGACGGGACCATTGACCTCGTCTCCCATGAGCTCCCGGTCATTGAGCAGCATGAGCAGAAAGAGGAGGGCAGCCGGCATGAAGATCGTGGCGACCACCTGGACCGTAAGATTGAGGAAACCGAGCGGGATGGCGTGGATCATCACCACGCCGGCCGCAATGAGCACGCTCACGATTCCAGGCGCATAGAATCCCCAAGCCTGCCGGGGCCGGGCATTGAGCGAGCGGGGGATGTCAAAGGCCTCGCCGAATGCCCACGATGTGCTCGCCGTGATCACGATCGAGGCGATGAGGCCGGCCTCGAGGAGTCCCAGGGCAAACAGGCTTGCGATCCAGGGACCGAGCTGGATCTCCAAGAGGTGGATCATGGTTCCGATACTGAAATGATCTGCACCGGCCTGTCCGTGGATGTACTGCCCGCTCAGGATGATGAGGGCCATGGCCACGAGAACCATGCCGATCACGCCGATCATGAGATCCCGCCGTCCGGCATTGATGTCCTTCTCCAGAAGTCCCTTGTCGACCACGCAAGACTGCTGGAAAAACAGTTGCCAGGGCGCGATGGTGGTTCCGATGTTGGCCGAGAGCAAAATCAGGAAGGCCGGTGCCAGCAATCCGCCCGTCATGACCCAGCCCCCACCCACCAGGCTGCGTCCGATGGCCGGCCAGTCCGGGTGTGAGAAGAGGGTGATCGGGATGAACACCAGGTTGAAGGCCGCGATGAGCAGGCTGATCCGCTCCCAGGTCCAGTAGCGCAGGTACACGAGGCAGAGCACCACAAACAGGGCGCCCAGCGGAATGGTCAGGGCATAGGGCCAGCCGAACACCGCGCTGGCGACCCGGATGCCGATGAACTCTGTCATGAGGGTGAGCACATTCGCTGCCACGAGATCAAAAAGGGAGAAGGCACCCCAGAAGGGACCATAGCGCTTCCAGATCAGCTCGGCGTGCCCGCGCCGGGTCACGGCACCGAGACGGATGGTCATTTCCTGGACCAGGTAGGCCACGAATCCCAGGAGGATCATGAGCGGAACGAAGAGACCGATGCCGTACCGGGCTCCGGTCTGCATGTAGGTCACAACCCCGCCCGCATCATTGTCGCCCAGCATGACGAGAATACCGGGCCCGATGAGGGTGAGTCCCAAAAGCAGGCGGTTCCACAGGGTGGCTTGTCCATGTCTCAGCGCATGGACATGAAGCCGGTCGGCCAGCCTGAGGGAAACGTCCTCGGGCAGGGCGACCGTATCCGTCACTGACGAAGACGCGGTCCGGAGGGGGGTTTTCACCACCTCACCTCCAGTATCCAGAGCAACACCCGTCTGTGAATCATGGCCGTCATGGCACGTTTCCGGGCGCCGCACCTGACCCATCCGGTACCCGGCACCCAGGGGGGCAGGCGGGATGGGCTCTCAGGAATTTCCGGATGGCGAAGCCGCGCGTACCTCCTCCGTGGGGGTTGATCCAGCTCTGGCTTGATGGCGCGGTTTCGTCTGTCGTGGCTGGTGCGAGTGCACCGCCCACGGTCAGAAGAACCGCTTGCGGGATCGCACCGAACCACTCCGGAGGTGATGGGGGCGGCTACTGCCCATGGGTCTCCCTAGTGGCCGGGACAGCGGGAATTCTAATCTCGGATCGGCTGCTGTCAAGGCCCGAGGACGGGTCCGATGCCGGGAGGGTCGGATCAGAACTCGAGACCGAGCCCGGCACCGACATAGTGGGAGTAACCGCCCAGATTTCCCGAGAGCCGGGTACCCGCCTCGAAGTCGATCTCCATGTTGCGGCTGAGCAGGATCTGGATCCCTCCATCGGCATCGTAACCGCTTCCTTGCCCGACTCCGGTATGGCTGGCTCCGTACACCTCGAAGTAAAGCTGCCAGGGGGGGAGGAATTCCCAGGTCACGACGCCATCGGGATTGAAGCTCGTATAACGGCCACCCCCAAGGTTTGAGGGCTCGGTATCCGACGTAAAGCCGGCCATGAGAGACAGCCCGACGGTCGAGGAGGGACTGTAACTCGCGACGCCGTTGATTGCGACCCCCGTTCCCGCACTCCCCTGATTGGGATCCCCGGAAGGGAGGGTCACCAGGCTTTCCGCAGCGAACTGCCAGGCCGGCGAGACGTCGAACTCGTGCTTGAGGCCGACCACCGAGGCCGTATAGCCATCGGAGCCGGGGGCCACCACCCGATTGGGTGGGAGGAATACCAGTTCGTTGTCGTGAGGCAGTCCGAACCGGACTTCCATCTCTGGGGCATTCCAGCCGCGTCCGCTACCGGAGGGGTAGAGCGTTGCGTGGGCGTAACCAGCCTCGATGACCACGTGATCCGGTCGGACGACGCAACTGCTGTCCGCCACGGTTGGTCGATCGAGCACGGCCAAGAGAGCATCGCGTCCGACGCACGGGTTGGACGAGGGATCTGGCACGGAAAGTTGTCCTTCGGCGCGGACCGGCCCGACCAGCGCTCCCAGTCCCAGGAGGCCAAAGGCCAGTGTCCGGGAGACGGCTTGGAGCCGGGATCTCTGGGTTTTCCCAAGGTTCATGGAGACCTCTTGGTTGTGGCCCGGGGGTGGGCAGAGGGGTGCAGTCTGCGGATCTCAAGGGTGAAGGAACCCATGCCGACGCCTAGAACGATCAGGATCACCAGCAGGAAGGCAAGACCCAGATGGGCCAGGTTATGGATCCGGATGCCGGTCGAAACGGCCCACTGGCCTGCGGCCGGAACCAGGAGAGTCAGGATCGCGGCGGCCACGAAGGCGGCTCCGCCCCACTTGAGGGTGCGCCCCGCCGTTCGCAGGGCAGCCTTGCGCAGGTCATCGGTTGAGAGACCGCGACTTGCAGCCCACCCTCCAAAGCTGGCGCCCGCCAGTGCCTGAACGAGTGTGGTCCCGACGCCAAACAGGGCACCCGGCACCCATCCCCAAGCTGCTGAAGGCATGGCGGGAGCGAGCACGGTGTAGATGATGAGCGCGAAGGCACCGAACCCCCAGCCCGCGATAAAGCCATGAACGAGTGGCATCCAGGGCTTGGGTTCCCGGAGCATTTGCTCGCCTGACTTGCCGGGCTCCGAATGGGGATTCCGTGTTCGGACGATCCGCCACCCTCCCCACCACATGACCATTCCGACTGCAAGCCAGACCCAGGAGTTGGTTCTTGCATCCAGGAAGGAAACCACGCCCAGAAAAGCCAGTTCGCTGGCAAGGGCGCGTTGCAGGGTAAAGGCCAGTGAGAACAAGAGTCCCATGCGCAGTCCACGCCGGCTGGAATAACCGCCGATCGCATAGCTGAAGGTGATGGGCCAGGTATGCTCATCCGGGGTGAGACCGTGAACGA
>JAKARN010000176.1 GCA_021828425.1 Pseudomonadota bacterium
GACGGTTCATTCCGCATTTCTCCGGTAAGGACGGATGGCCGACCGTCCGGCCATCGACCGGCGACCGCCAAATGCAACGGTATCATACTTCCGCGCCCATCTCCCCTGCAGACCCGCCTCGCCAACGTCCGGACGAAGGGGTCACCACCCCCCAAGGGCACCCCTCGTCATCCCCAAGGAATACCGGGAGAAAACCACCTGCCGCCGGGCAACCGCGCCTCGCGGTCCGCCACCCTGCCCGGATCGGATGGGTATTTGGACGCCGATCCACTATAATCCCGGGGTGACCGCCTTTCGCGCGGACAGCCTTCCTTAACCTTTCGGAGACTCCCATCCGTGACGGCCCCGCATTCCTCCCGCTGGCTTCCGATCCTGACCCTGAGTGTGGTTTTCTCGCTTCCGGCTGTGGCTTTCGCCCAACCCTACCTCGCCATTCCGCAGTCCTCGCAAAACAGTGTCGACATCGTAAGCACCCTGACCAACTCCCTCCTGGTTGAACTCCCGATCGGGGTGGATCCGGTGAGCGTCGTGATGTCCCCCACGAGCCCGGATTTCGCCTACGTCGGCGGCATCTCGTCTGTCTCGGGCGTCATCTCGTCCAGTATCACCGAAATCAACCTGGCCTCCGAGCGGATCGTCCAGGTTTTCCCCCTGCAAAGCGGGGCCTCCAACATTGCCTTGGGTGCCATGGCCATTGCTCCCGATGGGGAAACCCTCTACTTCATCAATCCGGATACCGGCACGCTCTATGACCTCCATCTGGCAGACGGTTCCGTCGACACCCTCAGTGACTATGGCGTTGGCACCGCTCCCACCGCGATTGCGGCCGGTTCATCCGGAGAGCATCTTTATGTCTCCTTGAGCGGGGACGATACGCTCTCGGTGATCAACCTTTCCTCGGCGGTACTCTCCACCCTCACGCTCCCGGATGCGTTTGATCCCCTGGCGCTCGCGCTTTCTCCCGCGGGAAACCGTCTCTATATCGCCAACTCCGGCGACGATACGATTGATGTCCTGGACACCCGGACGGGGACCTTCCTGCCCTCGCTCACCGTTCCGGGATTTCCGACCTCGCTCGCCGTCTCTCCCAACGGCCAGACCCTCTATGTCGCCCAGCCGTCCGAACAGGGCGTCGTGACCGTGATTCCGCTCGCCAACCCGGGACAGGAAACCAACGTGACCGTGGGCCAGGCACCCGCGACCCTGGCACTTTCTCCCGACGGCACACGGCTTTACGTGCTAGATGCCAACCAAGCCGAGCTCTCCATCGTGGATACGGCAAGCAACCAGCTGGTCAGCTCCCTCAACCTTTCGAACCAAGCGGTCTTTTCAGGCAATTTCTCCGGGAGTGGTGACATCGTGGCGAGCCCGGCCACTTTTACCACGCCGGAGAACACTCCACTTTCCGCAACCCTCAAGGCCAGTGACACACTGAACCGGACCCTGAGCTACCTGGTCACGATCCCCCCCTCCCACGGGACACTCAGCCTGAACGCCAGCACCGGCGCCTTCACCTACACCCCCCAGACCGGCTATACCGGCCAGGACCGCTTTGCCTTCCAGGCCGAGACCTCGAGCGGCCCGGGCGCACCCACGAGCCCCCTCTCCGCTCCGGCCGCTGTCCAGGTCTGCGATCTCCCGCAAACACCCGGCCTGAGCCCGATCCCGAAGACGGCGATCCCCTCCGGTGCGACGAGCGTGATCGCTTTCAGTCCGAATAGCGGCTGCGATCTCGACTACAAGGCCAGTTCCTCCAATCCATCCGTCATCCCCGACTCCGGAATCAGCTTCGGGGGGCTCGGCCTCAACCGGACGATCAACCTTGAAGCCCCCTCCGGAGCTTCCGGCATTTCGGACATCCATCTCGTGGCAACCGCCCCGAACCAGGCCAGCAGCTCCGAGACCTTCGAGGTCACAGTCGCCCAGCCACCCGTCATCAATGGCCTGAGCGGCCCCTTTGGCATCACGGTCAGCAGCAGTGCAGGGCCTTATCCCTTCACCGTCACCGGAACAAACCCGATCACCCTGACTGCCTCCAGCGACGACCCGGGCATCCTGCCAGCCAGCGGGATCAAGCTGGCCGGCACCGGTACCGACCGAACCATCACGATGACTCCCATTCCAAACCAACTGGGTACGGCCATCGTGACCGTGACCGCAACCGATGGCAACGGGCTCACCTCCTTCGTTCAGTTTGACGTCGAAGTCGTCCAGAACACGAGCAGTGCCCTGGACCCCACAAGCCTTCTGTTCCTGCTTCTTCTGGGGCTGGCCGGAGCCTTTGTCCGGAGACGTCGCCGCGCGTGAAGGATTCCCCGCCCGCAAGGACGATGCCGGAGGATCCCACCGATCCCGGACTGCCCCGGGTTGGACAGGGAAAGGTCCGTGACCTCTACGAGGTGGATCGCGAACGCCTGCTGATCGTCGCTTCCGACCGGATTTCCGCGTTCGATGTCGTCTTCCGGGAGACCCTCCCGGAGAAAGGATGCATACTGACCGCATTGTCCCGGTTCTGGTTTGCCCGGATGGAATCCCTCATCCCGAACCACGAACTCAAGGAGGACTGGTCGGCTCTTGTCCGTTCCCAGGCCCTGCCCTATCTTCGAGGACGGAGCATGCTTGTCCGCCGGCTCCAACCCCTGCCACTGGAAGCAGTCGTCCGCGGCTATCTCGCCGGTTCCGCCTGGCAAGCCTACCGGAAAGGCGACCCTCTACCCGGTATTCCTCTCCCGGCAGGGCTCCGGGAAGCTGATCCTTTGCCAGAGGTTCTCTACACGCCAACCAGCAAGTCTCCTGCCGGAGAGCATGATCGACCGATCAGTTTCGACGAAACGGTGTCGCGCATCGGCAATGGAGCTCTGGCCACGGAAGTTCGCGAGCGGTCAATTGCCATTTTCCGGGAAGCATCCCGATACGCCGAGACGCGGGGTCTCATCATCGCCGATGCGAAATTCGAGTTTGGACTCGACGCAACTGGCAACCTTTTCCTGATCGACGAACTTTTGACACCGGACTCGACCCGGTACTGGCCCCGTGACGAGTACCGTCCGGGATCCAGTCCCCCCTCTTTCGACAAGCAGTTTCTGCGACAGTGGCTCGAGACTCTGGGGTGGGACAAGAAACCGCCTCCCCCGTCCCTGCCCGCCCACATCCTGGCCGCAACCCGCGAACGTTACGTCGAGGCCTGTTCACGCCTCATGGGTGAGGTCGGGTATTAGACGCGGGAACGACCCCCCCGCGAACCCTGCAGGCAAAACCGGAGCGGCCGGACGCCGGGTCTCCTACCCTCGGCGGATCGTCCAGGCACGGCTCGTCGAAGGAAATAGTCCCGGGTGCCTGAGTGCCTGGCTCCAGAGACTCGCTTCGGACCCGGCGGGTGTGGCACGGAACCCGACCTCCCGGGCGGCAAGGACCGCGAGCAGTTCACCGTCCCGCCAGAGCAGACGGTTGCCGGGCCCAGCCGGCAGGCGGGGCCCGCAAATGAGACTGCCGGTGAGATTGAGCGGATCGGCCGCGGAGACCGTGACCAGTCGGGGTGCGGGAGAGGATGCCTTCTCCAACAGGCCCAGTGCTTCCGGCAGGGCAAACTGTTCGCCGGAAAATCCCTCGATGAAATGCCCGGTCCGGATTTCCTCCTGCGCCTCGAGACGCCGGTAAAGGCCCAAGAGATGCGACCAGCGCAAGGGACCCAGTTCTCGAACCACCAGCTGGGAAAAAACGATCCCATACCGGCGGAGAAGCGCACGGGCCAGGACATGAAGATCCGCCTCCTCATCGTGGCGGGAGGCTACGACGGTTTCGGGCCAGGCGAACCAGCGTCCCCCGCTGCCCTGGTATCGTTGAATGAGGCGCCCGCGCGGATGGTGATGCCACGGCTTGGGTGCCCAGAGGCGTCGCATGGCGCCATAGCGATCGGCTCCGATCCGGCCGGCCGCCAAAAGTTCAGCCAGAGCCCGATCCCGCACCGAAGGAAGCATCGAACCGGTCCCCGCCAGATCCGCTTCGAAGATGGGACCGGTCTCTTGCAGCTGTTCGAGCAGTTGCCGGGCAGGCGCGCTCAGTCCCGGCGTAGACCCGCCGACCGGTCCCTGCACAAGACGCAACCAGGAATCCAGATGCTCATGCGGAACCCAGCGAAAGGGCAGGACCTTGAGTGCTCCAGATTTTCTCTCCCGGAACAACCCCCTGTCCCTCAGGGCATGGAGACCCCCTTCGGTCATGAGCGCATCAAGAAACGGCGCGATGAGACCCTCCACCCGGAGTGGAAGCAGTTCCCGTTCCAGTGCGGGTGCCGGAACGG
>JAKARN010000177.1 GCA_021828425.1 Pseudomonadota bacterium
AGGCGTTGTTTCGTACGCCGAACTCCAAAAGCTGGGCTATATCAAGGATGCGAATGGCTTCTTCAGGCATGAAAACTTTCCTGGGTTAACATCAGGGCTCCCTACAAGGTATAGCGAAGTGACAAGAACGGCAAGCCGTCCCGCCCCCCCCCCAAGGGGGGGGGCTCCAAGCCGGGATATCGGGAAAGTGGGGGTTCTCGGGGCTGGACACTTGGGGGGGGCTTGCATTGCCGGACTTTTGCGAAGTGGCTGGAGCTCGTCTCGCCTCTCTATAGCGGAAAGTGATCCCGATCGGCGGTCACGGATCAAGGCTGAGTCAGGTGCTTTTGTGTCGGATGATGTGGGACGGGTGGTGGCAGAATCCGACCTGATTTTGGTGGCTGTCCGGCCGGGATCCCTGCGGCAGGTGCTCGAAACGGCTGCCTCCCACCTCGTTGGCCGACGCCGCCTGCTGGTAAGCTTTGTGGCAGGGATCACACGCGAGATGATCTGCCGGTGGTGTTGTGAGGGGCAAACGGTTGTGATCCGGGCCATGCCGAATTTAGCGATAGCCCTGAACCAGGGAGCGATTGCCCTCTATGCTCCTGATCTCGCACCCGAGCATCATGAGACCCTGGAAGATTTGCTCGGTCGGTTGGGACGACTCTACTGGCTCAAATCGGAAGAGTGGATGGACGGGGTCACTGCCCTTGCCGGTAGCGGCCCGGCCTACTTTTTCCACTTCATGGCTTGTCTCCGAAATGCGGCAGCCGCCAAGGGGATGGATCCCGCTCTCGCGACGGATCTTGTGTTGCAAACCGGGCGGGGAAGTTTGGAACTGGCTGATCAAGATGGGGGGGATTTCGAACGCCTGCGAGAAGGAGTGACTTCGCCAGGTGGAACCACGGCTGCGGCACTCGAGCAACTTCGAAAGCTGGGTTTCGAGGCGGCCGTTACGCAGGCCCTAACGGCCGCGTGGGAACGGGGCGCCGAACTGGCGCAACAAATCCGAGAAACTGAGACAGCATGATTCTGCACTGGTCCAGCGCCTGGCTTTTTCTGGTGAATTTCCTATTCACGGTCGGTGCCCTACTTTTTCTCTCGCGATTCGCCATGAGCTGGGGACCTCTCAACTTCTCCCATCCTGTAGTACAGAGCATCGGCCGGTTGACATGGCCGGTTCTGAAGCCACTCTACCATTGGTCTGGGAGCCGAGTGATGCGCCGTGACTGGTGGAGTCTTATCGTCGCCGTTGTGCTATGCGGGCTTGACGTGGCCATCTTGGCCGGGATTGCTGGCCGCCCCCTTAGCGGGGGTGTGCTCGCACTCGCCGCACTCGTTAAATGTGCAACTCTCTTGGATGATTTTTACATTTTTACTCTGATCGTTGGGGCTCTCATGAGTTGGATCCAGCCCCCCTACGTGCAGCATCCCATGACGAGTTTTCTTTATGCCATCAATGAACCGATCCTGCGGCCCTTGCGTCGTTTCGTGCCTGCAACCGGTGGGCTCGACTTTTCTCCCCTTTTGGCGCTCGCAATCCTGTTCTTCATCAATATTCTTCTCCCCTCCATCCGGTTTGTATAAAAGCCTGAGGAGGTGGTTTGCCCTAGAGAGGCGGCGCTACCTTTCTGGCGCAGGTTATGATACATTCCGCAACGTTGTTCTCCCTTTCCGTAACCCTAGAGGATCTTATGGCTAGCAATAATCAGACCTCCAAACCACTTACTAAAAGCGAGATCGTTCGGAAAATTTCCGAAGAGACGAACCTGACGCGTAAGCAGATCAGTACCGTCTTCGATACGTTTGAGGGGTTGATCAAGAAAAGTCTCGGTAAACGGGGTCCGGGAATGTTCGTGATGCCCGGAATTCTCAAGATCAAGCTGGTGCATAAGCCGGCGGTCAAGGCTCGGAAGGGAGTCAATCCCTTTACTGGCGAGCCTACAACCTTTAAGGCGAGGCCGGCCCGAAACGTTGTCAAGGTACAGGCACTCAAAAAGCTCAAGGATATGGTCTGAAGTAAAGAAAACCCCACCGGTGCCCTGTCGTCCCCCTCCGGTGGGGTTTACGCCTCCTCTGGGAGCGCAGTTGGCGCTGGAAGGTCTTGCCTTTCAGCTTGTAGAAGGCAGAGGTTGGTGGATACGGTCAACCAAAAAGCGGCTAACGGTTGATCTGAGCGGTACCAATTGCCCGTGGAAAAAGTGAGTAACCTGTGGCCAGAGCTCGAAAATAGCTTGCGTGGGCAGTTTCCTGCTCCAATCGATGACTGCGGGTACTGGGACTATTTCGTCGTCTTCGCCCTGAATGATTAACCAAGGGCAAGCCGGAAGCTGCTCGGGTGCGAGTGCAAGGTGGTGAACTGGCGGGGCAATTGTGACCAAAGCAGTGCCTTCTAGTGCACGGGTACTCTGGATAGCCAGTCCGGCACCGAAAGAGAACCCGAGAAGCCAGAGTGCTGGTTCAGGACCCCATTGCGCGCGAGCCCAGGACACGACGGAATGAACATCGGCGAGTTCGCCGATCCCCTCCCCGTAATGCCCTTCACTCTTCCCGACCCCACGAAAATTGAAGCGGATAGTCCCTGCACCGGCACTTGAGGCTGCTCGGGTTAGCGTGAAAACCACCTTGTTTTCCAGACTGCCTTGAAAGAGCGGATGAGGGTGCAGAACAACGGCAATCGCCCCTGAAGACCCGGACGATCCCGTCACTGGTTCTGTAACTCGTGCCTCAAGGCGTCCCGCGGTCCCTGGAATAAACAGGTTTCGTTCGACGGACATCTTGCCCAAAAGACTCCTAAGTCAGCGGATACACAAAGAAAAATACCAAACCCCGAGCCGGCTGTGCGTCGGATCCTACGCTTGTCGGTGACCCGGTTATCATCATATACCAGCCCGGGCCCGCGAGGCCTTTTTACCCTGCTGGGGGGGATGGTATCTGCGGAATTTCGTACTCTGTGATCGAGGAGATCTGTCGTGCGCAGTATTCAAAGCTGGCTTACTGAATATGGCGAAAGCCACCAATCTCCGGTCAACAAGTCCATTCACTGGATTTGTATCCCGCTCATTATGGTTTCGCTAGTTGGTTTGCTCTGGTCGATCCCGGAACCTATACGCTGGATACGTGTTTCAGTTTTCCTCAACTGGGGCGTATTGTTCCTGGTTCTGGCACTCGTTTATTACTATGCATTGAATTGGCGTTTGGCTATTGGCATGAGCATCGTGGGCATCGCGACTGTGGCAGTTGTCTATGAGGCTGGACAAGTCACTTCTGCGATTTGGCAACTCGCGTTGCCTATATTTGTTATGGCATGGATCGGTCAGTTTGTTGGGCACCGGATTGAAGGCCGTAAGCCGGCATTTTTCCGGGATCTCCAATTCCTCCTGATTGGTCCGCTCTGGTTACTTGCGGCGCTTTACCAACGGTTGGGTTTTCCCTATTGACTCTGAGAAGGGCCAGATTGTTCTACAGCAAGCGGTCCTGGGGGGGGATGAGTGCCCGAGGTTTCTTGGGGCAAGCGACGCCTTTGACCCCACCATCCCCCGCCCTCCCTCTGCTCGTCGCTGTTCCCTGTCGTGGATATAGTGTGACGCAAGTGGCAGCTAATAGGAACCAACAGATGTAGATAAATTTTGTAAACAGATGTTTACAGATCCCATGCCGAAATCCCGGTTTTCTTGTTCCATCACACAAAACAGGTCCCATTCGGGACGGAAAAGTCAAGGTCTAGAGGATATGAAAGCTCTCCTTCAAAGGGTCACTCAGGCCCGGGTTTCAATTTTAGGTCGAGAAGTTGCAGCAATTGAGATGGGCATCGTCGTTTTCCTGGCATTTGAGCGGGGCGATGAGATACTTCGGGTACTTCGACTAGTCGATCGGATTATCGGCTACCGCTTGTTTGCGGATACCAATGGCCACTTCAGCCGGGATGTGCGAGCCATTTCAGGTCAGATCCTATGGGTTCCGGAGTTTACCCTGGCAGCGGGTACACAGCGGGGGCGACGAGCAGACCTCTCCCCGGCACTGCCACCGGCACTCAGCGCTGAGTTATTCCAGGCCGTTCTAGAGCACGCACGGAAATGCGGTGGGGAATGTTTGGCCCAAGCGGGCTGTTTTGGGGCTCACATGGAAGTGGGACTGGTCAATGATGGTCCCGTAACATTTTTGCTGAGTGGCTGATGGATATTTGCGCTAGAATGTATATGTTTTGGTTTGTCCGCGGAGGGCCGTGCAATGGGTTTAGACGGTCTCAGCATATGGCATTTGCTTATCATTTTCATGATTGTGGTCGTGATCTTCGGTGCGGGGCGTCAGATCGGAA
>JAKARN010000178.1 GCA_021828425.1 Pseudomonadota bacterium
GAAGTAGGCGCATGAGCGCTGCAATGTGGGGCGCGGCCGCCGACGTGCCAAAAAAGGGCGGGGTGAAACCGCTCAGCGGGTTGATCGTGACCCCGTCCACCCCCGTGATGTCCGGTTTGGGAATCGAAGTGGGCGAGGGGGTCGTCGAGGTGAGGGAGGAGTACTCGAAATCAACCGGACCGGTCGAACTGTAGTGTTCGATCTTCGCGGTGCTGCTACCCACTTCATCGACATCCATGGCGCCGACCGTAAACTCCTGGGGCAGGGCGGACTGCCCATAGATGCTGCCGTTCGGGGAATCCGGGTTCAGGAAAAGCTCGTTGGAACTCACCGATCCGGTCAGGAGCTTGAGCGAGGTACTCGGTGTCGTGCTGTTGCGCAGCAGGACCTCGATGTAGAGGATCTGGGCAGTCGTCGCGGTATTCTTATAGGCATTCCCCTGGACCGGATTGGGTCCCGGGCTCGTACCGGGCGTGGTCGAAAACGAGCAGCCCGTCGAATCGATCTGGTCACCCTGGTTGCAGGCCACGGGCGTCCCACCCGGCTTTTGGGCATAGACCACCACATCGTAATCCCCGACCGGGCTTTCCCAAGGATCGGCCCATTCCAGAATCCAGTAATCAGTGTCGGTTGACGCGATGCCCACATCTGCATAAGGATTGGGATTGGCACTGGTCCCGAAATTGTTGGCTTCCGTATAGGTAACCCCATTCAGAGTCAGCGGGGTACTCAGGGTCATCGGCGTGAACGTCCCCTGCCAGAAGGCCTGGTTGTCGTTGCCGGCTGCGGTGACCAGGTGGACGCTCGGGTTGGACTGGGCAAAACTCGCGACTCCCGTCGCAAACGTCCCGTTCTGGAACATGGCCACCCCCGGGAAACCGAGGTCGTCCACAATGATGTTGGCCTTGAAGGACGAACTCTCGAAGTCGCTCAGGCAGGAGAGGAATTGGATGTCCGTCGACGGCCCACAAAATCCGAGTTTCACGCCGGGCGCCGAGTCATAGACGATCTGCATCATGGCAGCGCCCTCGTTCCCCGACGATTTGTATTTCGAGTCATTGGGATCAATCCAGACAGTGCTCGGAAGGTACCCCTGCTGGACATCCGTCTGGTAGTCCTGGGCGCCATCCGAAATCACCCCGACGCTGATTCCCGACCCGATATCCCCCGTCGCATTGGCGAAGGCAACGGCTCCCAAGGCATTCGACCCCGCGGTATCGTAGTAGGTTGGATTCGATCCGTAGGCGACCTCCCGTCTCACCACCGCATAGTGCGGCACCGTGATCGCCTGGACACCGGGCAGGGCCGCCACTTGCATCAGGCTGGCCGGAGACAGCCACATCTCGGCAATGCTGTTGTACGGGTCGGTGACGAGTCCGCGCGCACCCAGTGCACGCAAGGACGCTTGTGTGGCCCCGAGAGCGAGCGGTGTGGCAAAGCGCACGTCCACCTGGACCGCACCCTCCCGATTCCACCGGACCTGGCCGGGAGCCGGCCGGACCTCATTGCTCAACCCTGACACATAGCCTTCCGCCTGCACACGTGCGAGAGCCTGAGGCGCATGGGCCGCATTCGCCACCTCCCGCAGGGCGGGCGCCAGCTTGCTTAGGTTCACCGGGTTGTTGCCGGCCTTGGCCAGTCCGATCGAGGCTGTGACGAGCCCGAACGCGACAACCAGTCTGAAAACAGCTTTCATCATGATGAATACTCCTTACCTTCGGTTCATAGCATAATGCGGAAACCGGACAAGAACCACCCCTGGTCTCCGGGACAGACGAGCCACCTGATCCGCCGGAATCCAGGCCTCGCACTCGTGCACCAGGGGAACCACGGCCACAACCCGCCCCCCCTGATGCCGGATCCAGCGGACCAGCGGGGCCCAATGCCCCTGGAGCCGGATCACGAGATCCAAGCGTCCCTTCCGGTCGACTTGCCAGCGCCCCGCTTCACTGAGCACCGCCGGATCCTGCCCGGCCCGCATCCGGGCCAGCACGCGTAACGTCAAACGGGTGACTGGGGCCGGGAGCACCCGGGAAGTCTTGCCCGGAGCGGTGACCGGGCTGGGGTTCCGGTCGCGTCCTAAATGTCCGGATGCGGAACCGGTCATGTTGCATGCCGCAAGCCCGATCATGAGGAGCACGACTAAACCGGACCGCATGGGGAGACACCGTCCCACCCCAAAGTTTCCGCCACCTGAAACCGCCCGGGCTGGAGCCCCCCCATCAATCCCGGGTTCAGGCATCCCCGTTCCATCTTTCTTCGTCTGGTCAGTCACGGGCGGGAACCCAGGAAATACCGAGGGATTCGAGTCTACGCCAGAAATCCGGGGAAGACTTCCCGACACTGGCTTCCCCGCGGATGGAAAGCCCGGGACAGGCCACCGCCAGTAGGGCAAAACTCATGGCCAGCCGGTGATCCCCATGCGCGTCCAAAACCACCGGCTGCAATCGCCCGCCCCCGTGAATGACCAAGTCTCCGGCCTCGACCCGGACGTTGAGGCCCGCCGCGACCATCTCGCGGGCCAGATCCAGGAGCCGGTCGGATTCCTTGTACCGCAAATGACCGATGCCGGTAAACCGGGTGGTCCCGGATTCCGCCAGTGCAGCGAGAACGGCCAGCGTGGGGACCCCATCGGGCGCATCCGACAGATCCACGGTCCCCAAGGCACAGAGCGGTTCTCCGGAGGCAAGAACCGTGAGACCCTCCGCGCCGGCGCGGACCGACAGACCCATGCGGGAGAGGAGCGTGGCCACTCTCCCCTCACCCGCATCCTTGGGGAAGAAGCCGGGCAGGTGGAGGCTGCCGCCCAGTACGGCCGGCAACGCCATGAAGTAGCCCGCGAGGACCGGATCCGGGTCAATCCGGATGCGGGTCGCCCGGTAGTGCTGTCCGCCCGGAACCTCGAGATGCCAGTCCGGATCGCATCTTCCCGAGACGCCAAAGGTCCGCAGGGTTTCGAGCGTGAGTTCGAGATAGCTCCGGGAAACGGGGGGATGGGTGAAATCGATGACCAGCCCCTCCGGCAAAAGGGGTGCCAGCGTGAGGAGGGCGCTGCCAAACTGACTGCTGACCTGTCCTGAAAGCGTCACCCGTCCACCGCGCAGGGGTCCCGATATCGAAAGCGGCAATCCCCTTGCGTTTTCCGGCTCGATCCGCGCACCCAGGTTCATGAGCACAGACACCAGTTCCGCCATCGGCCGTTCCTGGAGTCGCGGGGCACCCTCGAGCCGGATCGGATCTGAAGACAGTGTGGCCAGGGCCAAAGCCCAGCGGGCCAGGGTCCCGCTCTCGCCACAGAAAAACACCTTTGGTTTTCTCCATTCCGGGCATCCTGCAACACCTCGAACCAGCCACTCCTCCCCGTCCCGGCAAAGATCGGCACCGAGGAAAAAACCGAAATCACGCGCCCGTTCTATGTCCTGGTTGTCCGGGGCGTTTTCGATCACACTGGTTCCCCGGGCGAGTGCAGCCATGAGGAAGGCACGATTGGCAACGTACTTGCTGCCCGGGAGCCGGAGCATTCCCGCAAACTTTTGGGGAAGCGTCCCCACCCGGATCATCCGCAGTCCGTCCGGTAAATCGAGTATGATGAATCCACTCCGTCACGCGGTCCCCGCGCACGCGGGTTCCCGATGTGCGGTTTTGTCCTGTCCGGTTTTCCGCGGAGGCGGAGCGTTCCATGTGGTCTTTTGTCGTTGCCTTTTTCCTGATCCTTTCGATCGCAGCATTTTTCCTGCTGGCCATCGTGCTGATCCGACCGCAGCGATTCCCGAAGCTGGCCCGCTCCCGCGTGCGGATCAGTCTCGGGCTCGTGGCACTCGGGGGCTATCTCATCATGGCGATCAGCCTGACCCTGAAGGATCCGCTCCTCCACCTCTACAACCGCTACGGTCCGGCTGCGACGATTCACCGGATCCCGGGCTACTTCCCCTCTCGCGCCCGCGATCCTCACCGATAAGTCCGGCCGCGCCATGCGGCCCAGCCGGGTCGCTCATCCGTCTGTGCGAAATACACCGTGTCGGTCGCCGGCTCAATCATGGTCAGTCCCCACTCCTGGTCGATCCGTTCCCCGGAAACCAGCGGCAGATATCCTCCGGTGTCGATACAGACATGGGACAGCCGCCGGCGCACCTCCGGTGACGGCGTATGCCCACAGTAGGTGACGGACAGGTCAGAATGACGCTCGGGCCAGCTCCGCTTTGAACGAAGGTGCATGATCCGACGTCCCCAGGTCAGGGTTTCACCGAGCTGTTCACGCTCCCCCGGACCCAGGTTTTCAAATGACTGGTCGAT
>JAKARN010000179.1 GCA_021828425.1 Pseudomonadota bacterium
TTCCGATCTCCGGGTAGGAGACTGGCGAATTATTGCCAGCATCGAGGACGTTGCCCTACGGGTTCTTGTGGTTCGCATTGGAAATCGTAGAGAGGTGTACCGAAAGCAGTAGGCCACCGGAAGCACGGGAGCGGTCATCCCTGTGTACCCTCCGACACGCGGTCTCGTCTGCAAGCCAGCAAGAAGGTGCAGACCGGCGCTACAGAGAACCCGCTCTTACCAAGGCACAGCCGACGGAATCCCGGTACCGGCTACTCGAGCTGAAGGCGTGGATGCGGGAAATCAGCCATGCTGGGAATCGCGGGGCGCAGGGATGGCCGCCCAGCGTGAGGAAACCGATGAGTCAATCAGTGCGCCGTGGAAACCCAGGTCAGTCATGACCCAAAACAAAATATTGCAAATAGATATACATTTAAGTATATTTGTTTGTAGTTAGGTCGGGGGTCAAACCGTGCAGCGCACGACACCAGAGGAGATCCGTTCCTGGAGCACGGCCGTTCAATTTGCTTTCATCGAGGCTTTGCCCGCAATCTCGGGGTGGACACCGCGGCAGATGGCCTTTCAGGGAGGTACCTCGCTCAACATGAGCTGGGGTTCCCCGAGATTCTCTGAGGACATCGACCTGCTGCTCAGCCAGCCGGAATCCGGGCAACTCGAGACGGTCATGGGGCGATGCGTGAACCGGATCAACCAATCACTCGCAATCGATCACCCTGAACTCACCGTCAGCCTGCACGGGGGACGGGGTGCCGGCGAGACCGGGGGCCTCGCTGCCTTCGAGCTTCGCGCAGCCCACCCGGATCGCCTGGGCAAGGTCCGCGTCAAGGTGGAGTTCTGGCGCGTGGACCCATCCTATCTTGATCGCTACGAGACAGAGTTCCGGCTTCCGGTCCGCCAGGGCGAGATCATCACCCGCTCCAGTATCCCGATCCCGGCTGCAACCCGGGAGGCAGCTTACGCGGACAAGATCACGGCCTTTGCCACGCGACCCCGGTTCAAGGCCCGGGATGTGTTTGATTTCTGGTGGCTTGGGAAACAGGTGGCGCTTTCTCCGGAAGCGGCGGCCGGGCGTTTCCTGGATCAGGTCGTGGCCTACACGACCGTGGGCAAATGTGCCCCGGCCGATGCCTTGCGCGTCTTCCTTGAGACTTACGATCGGGCGCGGATGCTCGATACCGTGAAAAAAGAGCTTCCGCGCTGGCTACCCGAGGAAACGTGGAAAAGCCTGGGCGATGCAGCCGCGGAGCAGATGGTGGACTATACCCGGCGCACGCTGGAGGCTGTCGCCCAAGCCGCAGAACAGATCGGGGATGGAGCGCCATACCCATGAGCCGACAAAACGCCCGGGATTCCCTCATGGCACTGCCCGCCGTGTTTTCCCTGCCCATGCTCCAGGCTTGTCTGGGCGGAGACGCCAGCAAGGCAGCGATCTACGCGACCCGATGGCACACCCGCGGCCTGCTCAAACGAGCCGGCCCACGCCTCGGGATCTACTACAACCGGGTCCGCGATCCGCAAGGCTCGCAGGCCAGCCGTCCCGAGGCAGCGAGGCTCGCCTTCCCGAGCGCCGTGCTGACCGGATCAACCGTGCTTCACGATGCCGGTTGGACTACCCAGATCCCCCAGGTGATGGAAGTGGCGGTGCTCGCCCGCCGCAGCTACCCGGCCGTGGACGGCCTGTCTTTCCACGGTCGTACTCGGGCCTGGTATGGCCAGGTGCACGACTGGATCATCCGTGGCGGGGTCGTGCCCGCACTGAAACCGGCAATGGCCCTGGCCGACGCCTGGGCTGATCCCGAGCTTTGGCACCCGGATCCCGACGATCTGGAAGCCCAAGACGTGGACTGGCCCGCGGCCCGGGAGGCCTTCGAGGTCCTGGGCTTGGCCTGGCCGGCAGACTATCCGGAGGTGGGGGTGCCACCTGCGCCGTAGCGGTGCCTGCGGGCGAAAGCTTTCGTTGAGCAAGACCAGATCGGGGAGCATGACGCGCGAGCGACGTGTGTGATTCGCACGGCTCCCGGGCCGGTCGTGAGCGTGCATCGGTCATGATGCATCGAGCGGCATGACGGCTCCCGACAGAACCCGGCTGATCGGCCCACCCCGCGTTTCCCCTATCCCGGTTGCTTGATCAGTGATGGGCTCCGCTGCAGCGGACCTGCGCCGCGAGCGCCACCTGCACCCGGAGCGAGTGATGGAGGCCCGGGAGAGGAGCGGATACCGGATTGGCCACTCCCGCGAAGCTGACGAAGGGTCGCGGCCCGGAAGAATGCCCCACTCGGGTGATCCGGATGTCGAGGAGGTGAGCCCGCGTGTCCCCGAGTGCGGTGCACGCTTGACGGGCCAGGCCGGCCAGTTCATGGAGTCCCCTGAGCATGAGCCCATGGCGGACCTTCTCACTGCCGGCCGGTTGGTACCGGATGTCGGAAACCACGAGCCGTTTCTCGAGACGCGTGAGCAGGGCCCCCATCCGCGTGCCGTTCGCGGATTCCAGCGTGAGAACATCGGTGGTCTGCCACTCTGTGATTTGTCCGTGCGCCCAGGCCACCGGCCGGGAGGTGATCCCGCTCGTGTGAAAATGAAGCCAAGCTCTTCCCAGATGCCGGATCGTGTCGACCGCCCAGACGAACTTGCGGTTCGCAAGGTTTTCGGCCTCCACGGGATTTCCCGCGCGACCGGAGGCATGGAGGTCCACCCGCATGCTGGAGTGGATCCGGGTTGTGACATGGATTGAAAAGTGGAGGAGCACTCCCTTTCCGGAGGCTTTGGAGACGGCCGCCCCCGCCACCGGAATGAGGAAAAACGCGGACAGGAAGGCGGACAAAAGCAGGCACCGCACCCTCCGGCCCGTCGCCGTGCGCCGCCCGAGACTCCCGGCCCGATCCCATCCCATGGTCCCAGTCTAGCCGATTCCACATCCTGAAACACGACCCGCGCAGGCTTCGCGCAATTTTTGCCCTTTCCTGTCCGGATTTTTGTAGTCCTTATTTAGGAACGGGGCGGGCTAATTTTCAAATTACTGATTTACAAAAGAAAAAATAAAATAACCCCGAGCCTTGCCCCAATCGGGGTGGATTCCCGTTTCAAGGACTTGCGCTGTGGTAAAAAGTGGTAAAAACTGGGCGCAGAAGATCTCAGGAGCCGGCTTTTGTATCGGGGTGTCAATCAGGTTGCGCTGGACGAGAAGGGGCGGTTTTCGATCCCGACCCGTTACCGTCGGATTCTGGCCGAGGCCTGTAGCGGTCATTTCGTGTTCACGGTCGATCGTGACGAGTGCCTTTTGCTCTACCCCCAACCCGAGTGGGAGGCCGTCGAAAGCCAGCTCGCGAACCTGCCCAATCTCGCTCCCCAGACCCGACACCTGCAACGACTGCTCCTCGGTCATGCCACGGAGGTGAGCATGGATTCCCATGGACGTCTCCTGGTTCCCCCGCCGTTGCGCGCCTTTGCCCGGCTGGACCATCGCACGGTCCTGATCGGTCAGGGCAACAAATTCGAGCTGTGGGACGAGACGCGATGGGATGATCACCGCCGGATCTGGCTCGCCGAGGCGCCGGAAGCGGGATCCGAACTCCCCACCGAACTGCTCAACCTCCGGCTATGAGGCAAGAGGCGCATGGAGACCCCGCATGTTCCGGTCCTCGCCGACGAGGTGGTCCGCTGGCTCGTGCAAGAGCCCAACGGCATCTATGTCGATGCCACCTACGGCCGGGGCGGCCATGCCCGGATCCTCCTGGGATCCCTGGGACCGGCCGGGCACCTCATCGTGGCCGACCGCGATCCCGAGGCTGTGGCCCATGCCCGGTGCGAACTGGGTGCCGAGAGGCGGTGCTCGATCTGCGAAGGGCGGTTCTCGCAGCTCGGGCACTGGCTCCAGGCTGAACACGTGACCGGCCAGGTGGATGGGATCCTGTTCGACCTCGGTGTCTCCTCTCCGCAACTCGATGATCCCCGTCGCGGCTTTTCATTCCAGTCCGAAGGTCCTCTCGACATGCGGATGGAGGCCGTGGGTGTGACCGCCGCCGAGTGGCTCATGCGGACCCCCGTGCCGGAAATCGAACGTGTGCTCGCCGAGTGGGGAGAGGAGCGCTATGCGCGGCGGATTGCCCGGGCCATCGGCGAGGAACGGCGCCGGTCCGGATCCTGGACCACCCGCCGGCTCGCGGATCTCGTGGGCCGTGTGGTGCCGCACCACGAGCGGCGCCGGCACCCGGCAACCCGGACGTTTTTGGCCTTGCGCATCGCGGTCAACCACGAACTCGATGAACTCCGTTCGGC
>JAKARN010000180.1 GCA_021828425.1 Pseudomonadota bacterium
CCGCGACCGAAAAGCGCTCCGCGAAAAACGCGAGAGCCGCCTCCCAGGCCCTTTCCGCAGATCGTGGTTCGTAGGCAAATCCCTGGCTGGCATCGTGGCCTGCCTTCGGGTTCGTAAAGCTGTGTACCGTACCACCGTACAGGACAAGCTGCCAATCAACACCACGACTTCTCATCTCCTCTTGGAACGCCATCATATCCGGTGGCGGAACAAAGGGATCATCCGCTCCATGCAGCGCAAGAACGGCGGCCTGGATCTTTGGGGTTCGTGATGCCGTGGATGGAGCGAGCCCGCCGTGAAAACTGACGACGCCTTGGGTGGATGCCCCGCTACGTGCCAGCTCGAGAACAGCCGTCCCTCCGAAGCAGAATCCGATCGCGCCAGTTGCCGCCTTTCGGGCTTGCGGATGCTTTTTCATCTCCCCGAGGGCTGCATTCACGCGGCCGCGCAGGAGTTGCCGGTCTCCGGATCGGTACTCGGTCGCCATCCGCGCTGCTTCCTCAGTCGTCTGCGGCCGGTTCCGGATGCCATAGAGGTCCGCGGCAAAAGCCAAGTAGCCTGCCTGGGCGAGCCTCAGGGCTGATTCGCGTTCATGGTCGCTGATCCCGAACCACTCATGGGCAATCAGAATTGCCGGGCGCGGCCCGCTTTGTTGCTCGTCGTAGGCCACGTACCCTTCCAGGTCCTGGCTTTCGTGTGCGTACCTCACGACCTCGGTTTTCATGGAGCCTCCTCGGAAGAAATGTGGGTGCAATCAGCGCGTTGAAATGGCTAGGAGGACGAGCGGGCGTGCTCACGTCCGAGCTTGAGTTCACGGGCAATCTGGGCTACGTACCGTCCTTGGGTTTCCGCAATGGCGAGCTCGTTTGCGGAAGGCTGCCGCCGGCCATCCGATCCGGACAGGGTACCCGCGCCGTACGGTCCGCCACCGGTAATTTCTTCCAGCGTGGTGAGCCGGGTTTCACTATAGGGCACCCCCGCGATGATCATGCCGTGATGCACCAGTACGGGGTAGAAGGTGAGGGCGGTTGTTTCCTGGCCTCCATGCTGGGTCGCAGTTCCCATAAAGACGCTCGCGACCTTGCCAATGAGCGCACCCTGCGCCCACAGTGGCCCGGTCTGGTCAAGGAAATTCTTCATCTGAGCACACATGGTTCCGTAACGGGTCGGGGTTCCGAAGAGAATTGCATCCGCATCGCGAAGATCATCAACTTGGGCTGTGGGGACATGCGCAAAATTCCGGCGGGCCGCCTTGGCACCGGATTTTTCGAGCACCGAATCCGGGATCAACTCCGGGACCTGGCTCACCAGGACCTCCGTCTCGGGGGCCGAGCGGGCACCCTCCGCCACTTTTTCCGCCATCCGATAAAGATGACCATACATGCTGTAGAAAATGATACGTATCTTGGTTTTCATGGATTCACCTCTATCAACGCTCACAGTGGGAAACGTTTTGCCCGGCTCAGCGGAGCTCTTTCCGTACGGCCATCGCGGGATGTCTCACGATGACCGCGTCGGCATTGAGAATCAACCGGACCCGGTCCGGCAGCATCGGCAGAAAACCATCCACACCGAACCAAGACCGTTCAAGTGAACCCTGGGCGTCAAAACCGCAGACCCGCTTCTGGTTGAGCGGGCTGATCGCACAATGGATACGGGTCACCTGAAGTACGACCCGATGCGAAACCCCCCTCATCGTCAGAATTCCCGTCAGGGTTGCCTGCCGCCGTCCGTGAAACACCACTCGGGTCGAACGAAAAAACAGGTAGGGGTAGCGTTTGGCGTAAAAAAACGGCTTGGCCATGAGATCATGGTCGCGCGGAGCATAGCCGGTATCGAGTGAACGCACCCAGATCTTGGCCACGACCGCAGCCTGACCGGTCCTCCGATTGAGCCGGAGGTACCCCCGCGTCTTGTTAAATTGCCCGTGGATCAGGGAAAAGACCAGGTGCCGGATCTCAAACTGGGGGAAAGTGTGCGGCGGATTGAGCCGGTAAATCGCAGCGTGTGCTGAGCCGATGCAGAGAACAAGTCCCAGCAGGGCAATCCACGAAGGGGTGCATTTCGGATGGTCATGAGACATGGCGGAGAACTCCTGGAGGGATCACAAGGGGAAGGGTAGCATTCCTTGACCGAGCCGATTCTTCGGCCAAGATATGAAGGCCAAGGTTCCCAAAGTCAAAAGCCTGATGGATGGGAACGAGCCCGTGGGGCTCAACCAAGGCACTGATCGTGAGCAGGGGACCATAATGCTCGAGTGTGGGGAGTGCCCGCTGGGCGTGCGGACCCCGGTCGGGATGGATGAGCGAGTCCGAATCCGGACGGGCTGCGGCCTCAAGCACCCAGTCAGCGAACTGGCGTGCCCAGTCGTTTCCTTGAGGGTCGTGTTGGTTGTGCTCAAGCGCTCTGAGATTGTGGACCAGCCCACCGCTTCCGATCCAGAGGTAGGGTCGTCGGGCCGAAAGCGAGCGTAACTGCCGGCCCCACTCCCACCATTGGGCCAGATCCCGGGTCTCGGGAAACCCGAGTGAGAAGACCGGGCAAGTGGGATCTGGCCACAGAAAGCACAAGGGAAGCCAGACCCCGTGATCCAGCGGTCCCCCAGGCTGACTGGGCACCTGGCGACCCATCACCTCGCTCAACTCCCGAGCGAGTCGGCTCGCAAGTGTTGCATTCCCGGGAGGTGTCCAGACCGCGTTGTAGCACTCTTTGGGGAAACCCAAAAAATCGTAGGCAATCCGGCTTGATGGGCCACCCCCGTAGAGGGTCGGCGCCCCGCGACTATGGGCTGAAACCACCACAATCGCCTCAAAGTCCTGCCCCAGTCGTTCTCCCAGCTGCTTCCAGATCCAGGTTACCGGATGGCGATCGACAAGGTAGATGGGGGACCCGTGGCTCAAGAAAAGCGCTGGAGGTCGGTCCTGTGGATTGCCGGATGGAGCATGCTTTTGGCGAAGCGCTGGCAGATCATGAACTTTCATGGGGTTATTGTAGCGATATTTTATAGATAAAATTGCTATAATTATTTACTTATTATTCGAAATTATCTAATGATCGACCTCGATCTCGACCAGCTCCGTCTCCTCCTTTTGATCACAGAGAGCCGCAGTCTCACCGAAGCGGCCCGACGGCTTGACCGTTCTCCTGCAACCCTGAGCTATCAGCTTGCGCGCATTGAGAGAAGCCTGGGACAGGCACTTTTCAGCCGGGCCCACCGTCGCCTCACCCCAACGGCATTTGGGGCGATCGCCGTCGCCGAGGCTCGCACAGTCCTCGCCATCGCCGAATCCCGGTTTGAACGCCTTCAAACCCTGAGTCAGGGCGGGCAATACCGGATCCGGATGGCTGTAAGCGACCTCATCCTTCCCGAACGGATCATCGAGCTCATCGACAGGCTCTCGCCGGATCAGAGGCCACCCGAGATTCTCTGGACCACAGAAGTGCTGCGCGGCTTGTGGGATGCCCTCCAAACCGGCCGGGCCGACCTCGCCCTCGGCGTGGCACTACCGGGCCATCCCGCCGAGGGGATATTTCGCTTGGAGCCGATCGGGGATGTCCAGTTCCATTTCGTGATGCGTCCCAACCACCCACTGGCACTGGAACCGGAACCTCTGGATCCAGAGAAAATCCGGCGCGAACGGACTGTTGCAGCCATCGACAGCTCCCGTGTGCTTTCGCCTGGACATTTTGGAATTCTCCCGGGCCAGGACCTGCTGCGGGTACCGGATCAAGCCGCAAAACGTCTTGCCATCCTGGCCGGACTCGGAGTGGGACACTTGCCCGAACACCTGATCCGGGAGGATCTTGCCTCCGGGCGTCTTTTGACCCGCCGTACCACTCAGAGTCCGACTGGACCCACCCCGCTTTATCTCGCCTGGCGTGAATCCGACCCCTTGGATCCACACGGCATCTTGGCCCGTCTTCTCCAGGAAATCCGGGCGAAAAGCCGTGAGCCCTTCTGGTTTTCCTGAGGGTTCAGCGATTGGCTTACAATCCTTTCAAATCCAGGAGTGCTCAATGAATCCATCCTTGCCCACCGTTGATCCGGCCATTGAGCATCTGTTCGAGCAGCATCTCGAAACCTGCCGCCGCACCCGTATTGCACTCATTGAGCCACTGGGTCGTGCAGCCTTGCTGCTAGCCACGACGCTCACCGCTGGACGGAAGATCCTCATTTGCGGCAATGGAGGTTCGGCCGCTGATGCGCAGCATTTTTCTGCAGAACTTCTCAACCGGTTCGAATCAG
>JAKARN010000181.1 GCA_021828425.1 Pseudomonadota bacterium
CGACGGGTCCGCACCACCAGGGCATCGTAGACTTCGCCCTTCTTGACTTTGCCCCGCGGCATGGCCTCACTGATGCTGACCTTGATAATGTCCCCGATACCGGCATAACGGCGCTTGGACCCGCCCAAGACCTTGATACAACGAAGCTGCTTGGCTCCGCTGTTGTCTGCCGAGGCCAGAACCGTTTCCATCTGGATCATGACACCCCCCCTCCGACGGCATCCTCATGTCCAATGACTGCCTCGACACTCCAGCTCTTGCGCTTGGAAAATGGCCGGCATTCGCGGATGCGAACGAGATCTCCTGCCTTCACGGTGCCACTTTCATCATGCGCCATGATCCGGCCCCGGCGCCGGATGTACTTGTGGTACTTGGGATGCCGGACCTGCCGCGCAAACTCGATCACCACTGACTTCGACCGCGTGGCACAAACCGCTCGTCCGGTCATAACGCGGCCCCGATCTGCTGAAATTTCATTCATCATGGACCACTCCCCGGAGACGTTCATTCAGGGCCGTCAGGATCCGAGCCGCCTCCCGCCGTGATTTCCGGAACTCATGAGGTTTACCCATCTGGCCAACTCCGCGTTCGATCCGCAGCTTGGTTAAACTGCGCTTTTCCGCGGCCAATGCCTCGGTCAGTTCCGCCGTTGTCTGGGCCCGACGTTCTTTCATGTTCATCCGAGCACCGTCCGCATCACAAAATGGGTTCGAATCGGCAATTTGGCAGCGGCAAGACGTAGGGCCTCACGGGCCACCTCCTCGGTAACCCCCTCCATCTCGTAGAGGACAAAGCCCGGACGGATCCGAGCCGCCCAGTATTCCACGTTGCCCTTTCCACTTCCCATCCGGACTTCGAGTGGCTTACGGGTCACCGGGACATCCGGGAAAACCCGGATCCATATCTTTCCGCCACGACGGACATGGTGCGTAATGGCACGACGGGCGGCCTCGATCTGGCGGGCCGTCACCATCCCCGCTTCGGCTGCTTTGAGTCCGAACTCGCCAAAGGCGACGGTATGGCCGCGTGTCGCAATCCCCCGGTTGCGGCCCTTCTGCTGCTTGCGAAATTTGCTTCGCTTCGGCTGTAACATGGTTCGATTCTCGCTCCTAGGACGTTCCGGTTTCCGCAGCGACAGGTGCCACCACCGGCTCGATCAGCTCCCCCTTGAAGATCCAGATCTTGATGCCAATCGTGCCGTACGTGGTCTTGGCCGTGGCCTGCCCGAAATCAATGTCCGCTCGCAGGGTATGCAATGGAACCCGGCCTTCGTGATACCACTCACTCCGGGCAATTTCTGCTCCGTTGAGCCTGCCCGAGACCCTGACTTTGACACCCTGTGCTCCAGCTCGCATGGCTGAAGTGACCGCGCGACGCATGGCACGCCGGAACATGATGCGGCGCTCAAGCTGATCGGCGATGCTTTGCGCAACCAGGGTGGCGTCAAGTTCCGGCTTGCGAACCTCTTGAATGTGCAGGTTTACCTCGCTACCTTGGAGGCGGCCAGCCAGCTCGCGTTCCAGTGCGGCAATTTCTTCGCCCCGCTTACCAATCACCACGCCCGGTCGGGCTGTGTGCAGCGTGACTTCGCACTGGTTGCCGCGCCGCAGGATTTCGATGCGGCTCACGGCAGCCTGGGCCAGCCGACGTCTCAGGTGCTCACGGATCTCGGCATCGGTCCGGAGCTGGCTGACAAAGGCCTTTCGCTCGGCATACCAACGCGAATTCCATTCGTTCGAGATACCGAGCCGGAAACCGATCGGATTGACTTTCTGCCCCACGGCTAACCCCCTACCTGAACGGTAATGTGGCTCGTGCGCTTGATGATGACGTTCGACCGACCACGGGCGCGGGCGTGAAAACGCTTGAGTCGCGGTCCTTCATCGACCTGGATGCGGGTAACCTTGAGTACATCCACATCGGCTCCCGCATTGTTTTCGGCATTCGCAATCGCCGATTCCAAAACCTTGAGAACCACCTGGCAGGCTGCTGGATGGCCGAAGCGAAGGATTTCGACCGCTTGCGCAACTGGTTTCCCGCGGACCAGGTCTGCCACCAAGCGGGCCTTCTGCGGCGATACTCGAGCATAACGGTGGGAAGCAATTGCATCCGTCATGGCTTAACCCGTCTTCCCGGCTGGTTGTGGTGTTTTCTTGTCGGCTGGATGCCCCTTGAAAGTCCGTGTCGGAGCGAACTCACCGAGCTTATGGCCCACCATGTTTTCGGTCACAAGAACCGGGAGGTGCTGGCGCCCGTTGTGGACAGCGAGGGTCAGCCCGACCATCTCGGGGATCACCATGGAGCGTCGCGACCAGGTTTTGATGGGACGCTTGTTATGGCTTGCACCGGCCTCGGCCACTTTGCGGGCGAGGTGGGGATCAACAAAGGGTCCCTTGCGGACGGATCTTGACATGTCAGGAACCTCGATTCATTTAACTTGGCGCCGGCGGACAATCAGACGGTCGGTCCGCTTGTTATGGCGCGTCTTGTAACCTTTGGCCGGCTGTCCCCAGGGGGACTGCGGGTGATTGCCCTTGCCTCTTCCCTCACCACCGCCATGGGGATGATCCACCGGGTTCATCGCAACCCCCCGCACCGTCGGCCGAATGCCCCGGTGCCTCTTGGCCCCCGCCTTGCCGTACGACTCGAGGTTATGCTCCAGATTGCCGACTTCCCCGATCGAGGCCCGGCATTCGACGGGAACCTTCCGGAGTTCACCTGAACGCAGTCTCAGGGTGACGAGATGTCCCTCGCGGGCGATGAGCTGTGCGCTGGCACCCGCACTACGGGCCAGTTGAGCCCCGCGTCCGGGCTTGAGTTCGATGGCATGGACCTGCGAGCCAACCGGGATGTTGCGTAGAGGAAGACAATTACCCGGGCGAATCGGTGCCTGGTTACCAGACACAACCGTATCACCCACCCCGAGGCCCGACGGCGCCAGAATGTAGCGGCGCTCACCATCCGGGTAGAGAATGAGGGCGAGGTTGGCAGTTCGGTTGGGATCATACTCGATCCGTTCCACGCGGCCGGGAATGGTGTCCTTGTTTCTCTTGAAATCAACGATCCGGTAGCGACGCGCATGACCCCCGCCGCGGTGCCGGAGGCAGATCCGCCCGAGGTTGTTGCGTCCACCCTGCTTTCGGATCGGCTCAAGCAGCGACTCGCACGGCTCGCCGCGATACAGTTCCGGAGTCACCACTTTCACGGCAAAGCGCCGGCCCGGCGAGGTCGGTTTCGGCTTGATCAGCGCCATGACGCTTCTCCAGTGAGGCGGGGGTTCTTCATCATGGGGTTTCGACGCCTCCACCGAGATCGAGATTCTGGCCCGGCGCGAGGCACACGTAGGCCTTCTTGTACCCCGCCCGCCAGCCGGCCCGGCCGCCATGACGCTTGGTCTTCCCCGGCTGGTTGAGCAGGGTGACCCGGGCAACTTGGACGCCGAAAAGCGTCTCGATGGCACGGCGGACATCGGATTTGCTGGCCGCCGAGCCAACCCTAAAAACATACTGCCGGTGATCACTCGCCAGTCGGGTGGCTTTTTCCGTGAGGTGGGGTCCCACAATGAGATCCAAGGGTTGGAGCGACTTCTTCGTGTTCATGCCAGCCGCGCCTCGAGCTGCTTCCACGCCGGTACCGTCATCAGGACCTTCTCATAGCGCAGAAGATCAACGGGATGCAACCGCGTCAGGGGGCAGAGTTCAGCCCACGGCAGATTGCGCGAGGCCAGATCCAACCTTTCGTCAAAGGCTTCGGTGACAATCAGGACGTTCGCCAGCTGGTAACCCCTGAGCCGGGCAACCAATTCCCGCGTTTTCGGAGCTTCCAGCTTGAGTTCTTCAACGAGCAAGAGGCAGTTTTTCCGGATCAGTTCCCCCACGATGCTACGGAGGGCTCCCCGGTACATGCCGCGATTGACCTTCTGGCTGTAGTCGCGCGGAGCTGCCGCAAAAACCCGTCCACCTCCCCGCCATAGCGGACTGCGAATGCTTCCGGCACGGGCTCGTCCCGTGCCCTTTTGGCGCCAAGGCTTGCGCCCGCCTCCCCGTACTTCAGCCTTCGATTTCTGTGCCTTGCTGCCTTGCCGTCCAGCCGCGAAATAGGCCGTGACGAGCTGGTGGACCAGTGGCTCGTTGAAAGGGGCTTCAAGGCGCCCCTCGGCGATCTCCATTTCACCACCCGCATCGCCCAGAATCTTGAGCTTCACGAGACCACCTCAGCCCGTCGAGA
>JAKARN010000182.1 GCA_021828425.1 Pseudomonadota bacterium
ATCTTCCAGCGCCCTTCGGGTCATCGCCGATCATGTCCGTGCGGCCACTTTTCTGATCGTGGACGGGATCCGTCCCAGCAATGAGGGACGGGGTTATGTGCTGCGCCGTCTGATCCGTCGTGCCTACCGGCACGGTTTCCGGCTCGGAGCCGGGGGGCCGTTCCTCCACCGTCTCGTCCCGACGGTCGGCCGCCTCATGGCCGGAGCCTATGCCGAGCTCACGCCCGAGGCTTTGGCCACGGCCACGGCCGAAATCCGGCGCGAGGAGGAACGCTTTGCCGAAACCCTGGTCCAGGGGCTCGGTGTGCTTGAGGAGGGGTTGGGACGGCTTGCCGGCCGGGTGGTCCCGGGTCCACTCGCCTTCCAGCTTGCGGATACCTACGGCTTTCCGATCGACCTCCTCCTGGATACCGCCCGCGAGCGGGGGTATACGGTGGATGTCGCCGGTTTCGAGTCGGCTCTCGCGGCCCAACGCGAACGGGCGCGACGTCAGTCTTCCTTTGGCGCCCTCGAACGGATCCGCCTGGAATCCCCTCCCACGACCTTCTCGGGCTATGAAGCCCTCGAGGCGGAGACCCGGGTGACCGCGGTTCTCGCGCCCGACGGGGAAGCGGTGGAAGAGATGGCGGATTCGGGGGGAATCGTCGTCCTGGCCATGACCCCGTTCTATGCGGAGTCCGGCGGACAGGTCGGCGATACCGGTCTCATCGAGTCCGCCACCGCCCGTTTCCGGGTGACCGATACCCGCCGGGACGGCTCGCATATCCTGCATCAGGGGATCCTGGAGACGGGTGTCCTGCGGGCCGGTGATCAAATCTGGGCCCGGGTCGATGGCCGCCGACGGCACGACATCATGCGCAACCATTCGGCCACACACCTCCTGCATGCCGCCCTCCGCCGGGTGCTCGGCACGCACGTGACCCAGCAGGGCTCGCTGGTCGCCCCGGATCGGCTCCGCTTCGATTTCTCCCATCCCGGCGCGCTTACGGTCGAGGAGCGGGAGGCGGTGGAACGGCTCGTCGTGGAGGCCGTGGCGGCCGACCATCCGGTTGAAACCCGGGTCATGGCCTTCGACCAAGCCCGAAGGCTCGGTGCGATGGCGCTCTTCGGGGAAAAATACGGGGAACGTGTCCGCGTGCTCCGGATGGGCGAGGTCTCGATTGAACTCTGCGGCGGAACCCATGTCCAACGGACAGGGGAGATCGGAGGATTTCACATCGTGGGCGAGACGGCTTTGGCCTCGGGCGTGCGCCGCATGGAGGCCGTGACGGGGCTCGGCCTCACCGCCTGGCTTCTGGAACTCGAGCGGGAGCGGGGCGGACTTCAGGCCCTGGTCGGGGCGGGCCCCGGCGAATGGACGGCCCGCATCCGCCAGATCATGGAACGCGAGCGCGAACTCGCCCAGACCGTCCGCTCCCTTCAACGAAGGCTCGTGGCCGGAGGCGAACAGGCCCCGGACGCCCGAGCCCAGGCGGTCGACGGCATCCAGGTTGTCACCCGTCGCATTGACGGGGCGGATGTGACCAGTCTCCGCGAGGGAGTGGACCGGCTGCGTGGCCAGTTCGACCGGGCCGTCGTGGTTCTGACCACGGTGGTGGATGGCACGGTCCGCATGGTCTCCGGCGTGACTCCTGCGGAGTCCAGGAAGGTCCCGGCTCGCGAGCTCATCGCCCATCTGGCCTCCCGCATCGGCGGACACGGCGGCGGTCGGGCCGATCTCGCTGAAGGTGGGGGTGGGGACCCGGCCCTGCTTGATCAGGCCCTGGCCGAGGTGCCGGACTGGGTCCGGTCGCGGATCGGAGTGGAGGGGAGATGACCCTCCGGGTTCTCAAATTCGGCGGGACCTCGGTCGGCGATCCGGACCGCATGCGCCACGCGGCAGGACTCGTGGCCGATCATCGGGCCACGGGGGCGCAGGTGATCGTCGTGGTTTCGGCCCAGGCCGGAGAGACGGACCGGCTGATCGGACTCGCCCATCTCCTCAGTTCCGATCCCGACCCGCGCGAGCTGGCCGCCCTGCTCGTGACCGGCGAGCAGGCGAGCGCCGCGCTTTTCGCCCTGGCGCTCGGCACCGTCGGCATCCGGTCCCGTTCCTACAGTGCCTGGCAGATCGGTCTCTTGGCCGAGGGTGCAATCGATCAGGCCCGGATCCAGGCCATCGAAGCCCGCAGGCTCCGGTCGGATTTGGAACAGGGGTTTGTGCCGGTGGTCTGTGGCTTCCAGGGGATCAACCGGAATGGGGATTACGTGACCCTGGGCCGGGGTGGGTCCGACACGACGGCGGTTGCCTTGGCTGCGGCGCTCGAAGCCGATGAGTGCCAGATCTACACCGACGTCGACGGCGTCTATACGGCCGATCCCCGGATCATCCAGACGGCCCGCCGGCACGAGGCCCTGAGCTACCCCGAAATGCTCGAGTTCGCGGCCGGCGGTGCCAAGGTGCTGGAACGCCGGTCCGTCGAACTCGCCGGGCGGCATCGGGTTCCGCTCAGGGTCCTGTCCAGCACCGGTCGTCCCGGAGATCGCGGGACCCACTTCATCGACCCCCCGCCCGAGGACGTCCGGGTGCTCTGCGGGGTGGCCCTCAGCCGGAACGAGGCCGAGATCACGGTTTTGGGCATTCCCGAACAGCCGGCGCTCGCCGCCATCCTCCTGGGGCCGCTCAGTGCCGGCGGGATCGAGATCGACCTCATCGTCCAGAACCGGGCCCGCGACGGCCGGGTCGATCTCGGGTTCACGGTTCCCCGTCCGGTCCTGGACCGGGCTCTTGCCCTGCTCGGCGAGCCGGCCGGCGCGATTGGGGCCGAAGGGGTGATCTCGACCCCGCACATCGCCAAGCTGTCCGTCGTCGGCCTGGGACTCAAGTCGCGTCCGGAACTGATTGCCCGTCTGCTCTCCACGCTTGCCGCCGAGCGGATCTCGGTCCGGATGATGGCGAATGCCGAAATCAAGGTTTCGGTCACACTCCCCGAAGAGGATGGGGAGCGCGCGCTCGCCGCCATTCATCGGGCCCTCGAGTTCTAGTGCGATGATCCGGAAACTGCCCACCCCACCCTGACTCCGCCCGTCCCGCCGGATCAAACCTGATTGGCCACCGCACTCCCCGAACGGGGAACGGCGGGTTGCGGTGGCTTCCTTGGATTGGCATGCAAACGGGTTCAGGAAGCGGAGCAGTCATGGCGCAGGATTCGCGGCCTTGACCGCATTGAGGGATACCCGAAAGCGCTCCGTTCGAAGACAGTGTGCCGGCAGAGGACAATCCACCGGATCGGCCGCTGCCTGAACCCATGGCCCGAAGACCCGCTCCAGCAGATTTGACTTTATCTCGCGGATATGCTTCAGTGGAACCGATCCAGGTCGACCCATCCACTGGAAACGTTGCACTTGGAACTTGAGGCCAAAAAACTTCAAGGGCCGTGCGTGCTTCCCTGCCTGTAAAGGCTGCAAACAAAAGAGCCGGAGGAACAAACCATGGGGCAAGTCAAGAACGAGGCCAAGTGGCTACTTGCGGCGCTGCCGCTCCTTTTCGTGATCTCGTTTCCGGCACGCGCTGCGACAGGCCTTTATTCAAAGACCACCCTCCTGACCGCACCCACCCCAACCTCGGGAGGCGAGTTCAGTAACGGTGGCTTCTTCTGCGATGGAAACGTTGCCCTTTCGGGCAATGGATCCGTTGCCGTCGTGGGATCTCCCTACGCCAGTGCGGGCACGGGCGAGGGAGTAGCCTACTTCTACCAGTATCTCAATAACCGGTGGCAGGAAACCCAGACGGTTTCCGACCCCGGGACTGGCTCCGGCGACCAGTTTGGATCCTGCATCGTGCTTTCGGCCGACGGGACGAGTGCACTGATCGGCTCTGCTGCTGCGGTCAATGGACAGTCAGGTGCCGGCAAGGCCTATCTCTACACTTTGAGTGGCGGGATCTGGACCGAGAGCCATGAGTTCGACGACCCCCCGGCCATCGTGAATGATGGTTTCGGCTCGAGTGGGGGACTTGGGATCTCGGCCAATGGCGATACCCTCCTCATCGCGGCGGTGGGTACCAGTGTCAACGGGGTGACGGATGCGGGGGTGGTTTACGTCGAAAGCCTGATCAACGGGCGGTGGGTCCAGACGGCCATTCCCGACCCCGACGATCAGGTGGATGACGCTTTCGGAAGCGCGGCTGCCCTCACGCCGGATGGATCGGAGGCCCTGATCGGCTCCGCTGCTGCGGTCAATGGG
>JAKARN010000183.1 GCA_021828425.1 Pseudomonadota bacterium
CGATCTCCGCATGGAACCGTTTGAACCGACGGATCCCAAAGCTGTGCGTCTTTATGTATGCGGTGTCACCGTCTACGACGATTGCCACTTGGGCCATGCCCGGATGCTCGTGATCTTCGACATGGTGGTTCGCTATCTCCGGCAGTCGGGCTACGGCGTGCGCTACATCCGCAACCTGACCGACATCGATGACAAGATCATCCGCCGGGCCGCTGAACTCGGCGAAACAGTGGAGGGTCTGACCCGACGCATGATCGACCGGTTTCACGGTGACCAGGAGGCCTTGGGCGTTGCACCACCCGATGCCGAGCCCAGCGCAACGGGCCACATCGGGGCCATGGTCCACCTGATCGAGCGGCTCTGGGATCGGGGTGTGGCCTATCAGGGCGAGAATGGGGATGTCTATTTCCGGGTTGACCGTTTTCCGACCTATGGGTGCTTGTCGGGCCGCCGGCTCGAAGAACTGCGGGCCGGATCCCGCATCGGGATCGATGAAACCAAGGCGGATCCGCTCGATTTCGTGTTGTGGAAGGCGGCCAAGCCGAACGAGCCGGCTTGGCCGTCGCCCTGGGGGCACGGGCGGCCCGGATGGCACATCGAGTGCTCGGCCATGTCGATGGCCCACCTCGACCTGCCCATCGATATTCATGGCGGGGGACAGGATCTCGAATTTCCCCATCATGAAAACGAGGTTGCCCAATCGGAAGCAGCGACGGGTGAGCCCTTCGTCCGCTACTGGATCCATAACGGCTTTGTCCAGGTGGGGCAGGACAAGATGGCGAAATCACAGGGCAACTTCATGACCATCCGCGAGGCCCTGACGCGATACGACCGGGAGACATTGAGGTTCTGGCTGCTCGCGAGCCATTACCGGAGTCCGGTCACGTTCAGCGAGGAAAACCTGGTTCAGGCACGGTTTTCCCTGGAACGCCTCTACCTGGCCCTGCGGGGCCTTGGAGAGCCCGACTCACCCGATTCTGCGGCCCTGGCCCCCTGGCAGTCCCGGTTTTCGGCCGCCATGGACGACGATTTCAACACTCCGGATGCCTTGGCCGTCCTGTTCGATCTCGTGCGCGAAATCAACCGGGTCCGAACAGCGGATCCCGACCGGGCGTGCCAGCTCGGGACCGGATTGCGCGAGATGGCCCGGGTCTTTGGACTTCTGGAGTTGGATCCGGAGACCTTTCTTCGCGGGGGAGGGGGCGAGGTGACGGACGAGTGGATCGAGGAACGGATCCGCGAGCGGCAGCGCTTGCGGGAGGCAGGCCAATACGCCGAGGCCGACCGGATCCGGCAGCAACTGCTGGATGCGGGGATTCTGGTCGAGGATGGGCCGGAAAAGCAGGCCCGCTGGCGGCGGCGTTCGCCAGCCGCCAGCTAGCGGCCAGCGCGGGCGATCGCAGCGCTGAGCACGTTGTCGAGCAGGATGGCCACCGTCATCGGCCCGACTCCGCCCGGAACGGGGGTGATGTAGGCGGCCCGTTCCCGGGCGGTGGCGAAGTCGACATCACCGACCAGGCCTTCTTTCCCCCGATTGATGCCGACATCGATGACGGTCGCCCCGGGGGCGATCCAGGGGCCTCGGATGAGTCCGGGCTGGCCCACGGCGACCACGAGGATTTCCGCCCGTCCGACATGGTCCGCGAGGTCCCGGGTGAAACGATGGCAGATCGTGACGGTGGCACCGGCCAGCAGGAGCTCGAGCGCCATCGGCCGGCCGACCAGGTTCGAGGCACCGACCACGACCGCGTGGCGGCCGTAAAAAGTCTCGCCAATGCTCCGGAGAAGATCGATCACGCCGCGCGAAGTACAGGGCCGGAGTCCCGGGGTCCGGGCGGCGAGCCGGCCCAGGTTCATGGGATGGATTCCATCGACGTCCTTTTCCGGATCAATTTTCTCGATAAAGGCTGCCTCATCGAGGCTGGCCGGGAGGGGCAGCTGGAGCAGGATGCCGTCGACGCTTTCGTCGGCATTGAGTTGGCCAATGAGTGCAGCCAGGGCCGGGGCATCCACCGTTTCGGGCAGGATGTAGAGGTTCGCATCGATCCCGACGCGTCGGCAGGCCTTGCGCTTGTTTTCGACGTAAATGACAGAGGAGGGGTGCTCGCCGATCCGGATGACGGCCAGCTTGGGCGAAGGCAATCCCTGCCCCAGCCGCTCGGCGACCCGTGCTCCAACCCGGTTCTCGATTTCCCGGGCATGGGCTTTGCCGTCGATCAATCGGGCGGTCATGGGTACTCCTGATGGACGAATTGTCGCATTTTTCCTGCAGTGGAAGCAATCATCCGCTCATGCGGCCGTTGGTCCCTGGACCTCACGCGAAGTGGCATATAATGCATGCGCTCCCTCCGCAGGGTTCGACCCTTGCCGTTCTTGCGAAGGGAAGGATTTGAACCACGACCGGCGGGTCGGGCATCGGAACGGATCGGGGCATAGCGCAGTCTGGTAGCGCGCCTGCTTTGGGAGCAGGAGGTCGGGGGTTCGAATCCCTCTGCCCCGACCAGGCCTGTCATGCGCCTGTAGCTCAACCGGACAGAGCACCGGCCTTCTAAGCCGGCGGTTGCAGGTTCGAGTCCTGCCAGGCGCGCCACCCAGTACCAAACATTCCCACCGTGGGCCTGTCCTCAAGATCTGGGGCGAAGGCGCTCGGGTGGCGGGTCGTGATGGCCGCCTCCGCCGCCAGTTTTTCTTGCATCAGGCGGATATCCGGATATCAAGGAGTGGCAGGCGATTATTGCGAAGGGGTCGCCTGGCTGTCCTCCGGATCGGTAGGCGGATCAATCGACCGGGAAATCCAGTAGGAATAAACGACGGGAACGACCACGATCACGGCAATCGTGAGGATCTGGATGGCAACCGGTCCCCTCCAGATCCCCTGCCCGATGAACAGGAGTCCTCCGGCGACGAAGATCCAGGCACCCAGGCGGTGTGTTTTATACCAGACCGTATCGTTGGCTAACGTCCATGGGGTCCGAATCCCCACAAAAAAGTTTTTCCTGAGCTTGCCCATGAAGTTTCCGAACCCGATCAGGAGAATGCCGATCGCGGCCGGGATCAGGTGGTCGAGCGAGAGGTGTGCGCCGCTTGCCTTGAGAAAGGCGGTGATCTCGGCAAAAAGCATGAACGCAAGGATCAGTACGATCAGGAGCTGCCAGGTCCCGAGGAAGTTTTCCATGCGGAATCCGCGCGGTGAGATTGCAGGCAGGATGACGAGTCCAAGCCAGAGACCGGTCATGAGGAGGGCCGGGAGGAGGGCTCCCCAGGGTTTCTCCATCGTGCCATTGACCCGGCCCGACAGGGTCCAGTGAACCGGAACCGGGTTCGGCAGGCGATGGTAGAACAGGATGACGAGGATCCAGCTGGCCACGATGAACATGCCGTTTGCAAGCAATGCAGGTTTGAGTTTCACTTGGATTCTCCGGATCTGTGTTTTGAGAAAAGGTCAGCCATCAACCGGTAGATCTCTTCGGTGACCGAGGTGTTGAGGGAGTAATGGATGTATTGCCCCCTGCGTTCCGTATGAACCAGGTCGGCTGACTTGAGAATCGAAAGATGGTGGGACAGAGAAGCCAAGGAAAACGGAAAATGTTCGGATAGCTCCCCGGCAGAGAGTGGACCTGGCTGAAGGAGCTTGAGGATTTTCCTTCGGCTGGGATCGGCAAGCGCGCGAAAGAGGGATTCGGTTTTCATGTTTAAAAGTATATCTAAATATTTAAATAATGTCAAGTCCCAACCTCCCGAGGGCCTGGCCTTGTCGGAGCGACCCACTTTTTCGAGAAAATCTGCTTGGAACCCCACCTTGGGCTAAAATAACGCTCCCTGCGGTCCTTGATCCGAAAGACCCGGTTGGTGGACGTAGCTCAGTTGGTTAGAGTCCCGGATTGTGGATCCGGTTGTCGTGGGTTCAAATCCCACCGTCCACCCCAACCTTCTCGGTCTTTCGAAATGACTCGCGACGCGCCTTGCGACAGGGGCTTGGGCAGTGCCTTGAACGTTTGTTTTACAATCACTTCCTGAAACGACAGGTGTTGTTGTCGATGTCCTCGTGTTGAGGCAAGAGGAAGGACGGCGTGGGCCGTTAGCTCAATTGGTAGAGCAGTTGACTCTTAATCAATTGGTTGTAGGTTCGAGTCCTACACGGCCCACCAACTTTGTAGGGGAAAGACCATGACCGTGACTGCTTTGGATCCCAACATCGCCCTGATCCTCAT
>JAKARN010000184.1 GCA_021828425.1 Pseudomonadota bacterium
GGTTCATCCATGCCGAAGTCCCGCCCCGCCGGTCTTTCCCTCTGGGCCGCTCTCCTTCTCCTGGCCACAGTCGCATCCCCATGGGCATCCGCCCATGTCCGTCTCACCCCCTCCCTCTACCGGGCCCTCCACTACCGGTTCATCGGGCCGGGCGAGGGACGCATCGCCGCGGTCCAGGGAATCCCGGGCAATCCCCGCATCTACTACCTCGGCACATCCTCGGGCGGCATCTGGAAGACCACGGACGGCGGGATCCACTGGAAACCGGTCTTCGACCGGGAGCCCGCCCAGTCCATCGGGGCATTGGCCCTGGATCCGGGCCGCCCCCAGGTCGTGTGGGCCGGCACGGGTGAGACCTTCTACATCCGCCCGACCACCGGTATCGGGGACGGCATCTACCGCTCGGACAACGGCGGCCGCACCTGGAGGCACCTCGGTCTTTCCGGAACCGACCGCATCGCCCGCATCGTGGTCGACCCCCTGGATCTCCGGCGGGTTTACGTCTGCGCCACCGGGAGCGGATTCGGTCCGTCCAAGGACCGGGGGGTCTACCGGACGGACGACAACGGACGGCACTGGAAGCGGGTCCTTTTCGTCAACCCGCTCACGGGTTGCTCGGATCTCGCGATCGATCCCCAAAACCCAAGCGTGCTTCTGGCCGGCATGTGGCAGTTCGACGTCCACCCCTGGAACCTGGACAGCGGCGGACCGGGCAGCGGGGTCTATCTCAGCCGCAACGGGGGAAAGACCTGGAAACGCCTCGACCACGATGGCCTGCCGACGGGTCCGGTCGGGAAGGTGGCCGTGGCCATCTCCCCAAGCAATCCGCACATCTACTACACCCTCATGGAGGAAAAATGGGCGCCGGGCCTGTACCGCTCCGTCGATTCGGGCCGCCACTGGCGGCTCATGAGCCACAACCACTCCATGGACGAACGGGCGCCCTATTACACCCGCTTCGCCATCTCCCCCACGAACCCGGACCGTCTCTACTTCGTCTCGACCAACTTCCTGACCTCGCGCACGGGTGGCATCCACATGCACTATGAGCGCTGTGGATGTGGCGACAACCATGACATCTGGATCGATCCCCAAAACCCCAAGCGCATGGTCGTGACCTTCGACGAGGGCGCCACCATCACCCTGGACGGCTGGAAGCAGTGGCAGGAAATCGCACTGCCCGACGCCCAGCTCTACCACGTCGCCACGGACCGGGACATCCCCTTCCATGTCTTCGTCAACCGCCAGGACGGGCATGCCTACCGCCTGCCCTCGAACACGCGGACCCCCTACGGGGGCATCAGTCCCGGCTACTGGACCGGCCTCAACGGCTGCGAGAGCGGTTTCACGCTCCCGGAGAAGAACAACAACATCGTCTGGTCCGGCTGCTATGACGGCTGGATCGACCGTTTCAACATCCGCCGCGGTGAAGGCCGCGCGGTGTCCGTCTTTCCGCTGTCGGGCTATGGCTGGCCGCCCGGGAAACTGCCGAACAGCTGGGATTTCGTCTTTCCGCTCGCGCTCTCGCCGCAGAACTCCCACGTCGTCTATACCGGAAGCCAGTATGTCTACCGGACCGACAATGGCGGCCAGAGCTGGAAGCGCATCAGCCCCAACCTCACACTCAACATCAAGCGCGACGAGCGCTCGACGGGAGGGGTGAGCCACGACAACCTGGGCACGTTCGATGCCATGTCGCTCTCGATCATCGCCCCCTCGCCCCTCCGCTCCGGCATGATCTGGACCGGCGGCTACGACGGCCAGGTGCACCTCACGCTGAACGGCGGCCGGACCTGGATGAATGTCACCCCCCACGGACTCCCGTCCGGGGGAGATGTGACCAGCATCTCGCCTTCCCGCTTCGATCCGAACCGTGCCTACCTGTCGGTCAACCGGCAGCTCATGGGCGACAACCGGCCTTACATCTACGTCACCCAGGATGATGGCCGTCACTGGCACCGGATCGTCCGGGGCATCCCGGTCAACCAGTTCTCGATCGTCCACTGCGTGAAGGAGGATCCGCTCGATGCGGACGTCCTCTTCGCCGGAACGGACAACGCGCTCTACTGGAGCCCGGATCGCGGACGGCTCTGGTACCCGCTCCAGAACAACCTGCCGCACGCGCCGGTCTACTGGGTCACGGTCCAGCCCGTCGCCAACGATCTCGTGGTCGCAACCTACGGGCGGGGCGCCTACATCCTCTCCGACCTCTCCTCGCTCACGCATCTCGCCTCGGCCCTGCGTGCCGGCGGGCCCACCCTGTTCCCGCTCCGCACCGCCTGGCGTTTTCACAGGCTGGCCCGCAGGCGCTCGGCCCCCGACTATCCGGCCATGGGGCAGAACCCGCCTTACGGTGCGGTCATCGACTTCTATCTTCCGAGCAGGCCGGCTTCGCCCGTGAGCCTTGTGATCCGGGGGCCTTCCGGCCAGATCATCCGCACCTTCTCGAACCGGCCCGGGACCCGTCATGCCGACCGCCTGCCCGCGCTGCATCCCGGGATCAACCGTTTCGTCTGGGACCTGCGCTATGCCCCGGTCCGGCATCTCAGTTACTGCCCCGGTTCCGGCCGCTGTCCCGGCCGGGTGTTCCTGCCCCCGCCGCATGCCCCGTGGGTTCATCTGGGACCCAAAGGATACCGGCCGATCGAGATCTTTGACCTGCGCCGCACGCTGAGCGGTCCGCTCGCGGTACCGGGTGCCGACACGGTCGAGCTCATGATCGGAAACCGGCACTGGACACAGCCCCTCCTCGTCCGGAAGGATCCCTACTCAGCCGGCAACCTCGCGGACATCCGGGCCCAAGTGGCCCTGGCGCTCCAGATCCGCAACCGGATCGACGAGGACCTCTCCCTCATCACGGAAATCGAATGGATGCGGCTCACGCTCGCCCATCTCGAAGCCCGGCTCAAGGTCCTGGGCGACCATCCGGTCACGCTAGAAGACGCCCGCAGGCTGGGACGGGCCCTCCTCGCCGACGAGGGACATCTCTTTGACGTCTACCTGACCGGTGCCCGCGAGGATGCGTTCCAGCATCCGGTCCAGATCCTGGGCCGCCTCGCGGTCCTGCTCAAGGCCGTCGAGCACAGTGCCGACTACCCGCCCACCAACTCCGACGTGGCGGTCTACCGGCTCCTCGAAGGCCAGCTCGCCCGGGCCCGGGGGCGTCTCCAGGTGATCGAGCGCACGCAGGTCGCCTCCTTCAACCGGCGCCTGTTGGCCAAGGGACTGGGCGGGGTGATCCTCGTCCACCGGTCCTGACGGGAGCGGCCCACACCGGCACGCCGCCCCCAGCCGGCTCCTGGATCCGGGCGTGGGAGACGCCCGGATCCACGAAACCGGCCGTGAACTCCGCCGCACGAGTCATCGTGCGGCGGAGCGATCCGGATCCCCGGTCAGCGGATGCTGGCCGCAGCCTTCCTCCTCCGGGCGATGAGCAGGCTCATGAGCACGACGAGTGCCACGATCCCGAAGCTGCCGCCGCCGCCACTCGAGGTCGACGGGGCGGGAGGCGGCGGTACCATCTCGACCGCGACCGAGGCCTGGTTGTTTGCGGGGTTCGGATCCGTCTCGTTGCCGGATACGCTGGCCTGGTCCACGACCGTCCCGGAGTTTTGCGCCGCGCCGACCCAGATCGAGGGATTCCACTCCGCCTCCGGTGAAAGCGTCCGGAGCAGGCAGGTGACGGTATTCGCCGCAGCCGAGCACGCGCCGTCATCCGGATTGGCCCCGAGAAAGCGGAGACCGGACGGGATAGTATCCGTGACCGTCACATCGCCCGCCGAAGCCTCCGGATCCAGGTTCGAAACCGTGAGCTCGAGTGCTTCGGCGTCCGCGCTCGAGAAGGGATTCTGGCTGGCCGTGATCCCGATTCCAAGATCGATGGTCGACTGATAGAGGCTAGCCTCGCCCGCCTGGCTCAAGCCGTTCACGGTCGCGAAGGGATTGCCGATCAGCACCGTGTTGCCAGCGCCCGACATGGCAAACCCTTCATAGGAAAAACCACCGTCCGCTATGGGAGTCGGTGCGGTCAGGGTTTTTGTGAGGGTCCAGACGCCGTGGGTGAGATTGTACCGGTAGGCTTGCCCCGCGAAGGAGAGGCCATTGACTGTGGCATCGGAACCCACGAGTGCAATCCTTCCATTGTCCGAAAGGGCGGTCGGGAAACCAAATCTATCACTCGCGAGGTCTTTC
>JAKARN010000185.1 GCA_021828425.1 Pseudomonadota bacterium
ATTCATGGCCTCGTCCTGCATGTGATGGACGGTCCGGTCGACTTCTTCCATGAGATCCTGCTTCCAGGTCGTGAGAATCCGCTGGAAGTGCTCCTTCTGGGCGGCATTCATGTAACTTTCGCCCTCACGGAGCGGGTAGGGCGCGATGCCTTCTCCGAGCGTGCTCAAAAAGGAGGAATCGGCCAAATCCTTCACGGGCCGGGAGGTGGGTTCCGGAGCGCGGGTTTTGCCCTTTTTCAGGATCTTTGGAGCGCGTGTGCTCCGGGGTCCCGATCCGTTTCCGGCGGGCGCGGGACGCGGGGTTTTTTTGCTGGGGGACATCGGTATGCCTGGATGGGCCTTGGAATTGGATTCCGGTCGGCTAAAGAGCAATTATAGCAGTCTCGGCCAGCCGGATGAATCCCCGGGAACGGGGTTTCCCGGGCTCAGGTCAAGGAATCCCGCGCGGAGTCGGGGTCCCGGAGTGGCGGATGGCCGCTCCAGCCCGTCTTGCGGTGTTCGGCCAGAACCGTCGTTCGAATTCCCCCGCGGACGTGGAAACAGGCCTCCACTCGGAGATAGCGCGGCTGGCAGGCTGCGACGAGGTCGTTTAAAATGCGGTTGGTCACCGCCTCATGAAACGCCCCTTCATCCCGGTAGGACCAGACGTAGAGCTTGAGCGCCTTGAGTTCGAGACAGAGCCCGTCCGGGATATAGGCCAGGTGCAGCACGGCGAAGTCCGGTTGACCGGTGAGCGGGCAGAGGCAGGTGAACTCCGGGATTTCCATCCGGATGAGGTAGTCCCGGCCAGGCTCCGGGTTGGGGAAGGTGGACAGTGAGCGGCTGGGGCTTCGGGTCATGGATCCGACCGGGTGGGAAAAGCGCGGAATGAATAATTTACACTTTCACGGCGTTGCCCGTTACGGGTCCGAGGCGGCATGCGGCTACAAAAAATCAGACTGAGCGGATTCAAGTCCTTTGCCGATCCCGCCAGCCTGGAGTTTCCGAAACCCGTCGTGGCCATCACCGGACCCAATGGGGCCGGAAAGTCCAATCTCATCGATGCGGTCCGCTGGGTCTTGGGCGAAAGCTCGGCCAAGAACCTGCGGGGCGACGCCATGCCGGACGTCATCTTCAACGGTTCCCATGCCCGGGACCGGGCCGGAGGGGCCTCGGTCGAACTCGTCTTCGACAACGGGGATGGGCGCCTGGGAGGCGAGTATGCCGCCTTCAGCGAAATCTCGGTCCGCCGCGAGGTCGGCCGGGACGGGGTCTCCCAGTACTACCTGAACGGTTCCCTGTGCCTGCGCCGTAACATCACCGACCTTTTTCTCGGTACCGGTCTCGGACCACGGAGTTATGCCATCATCGAACAGGGCACGATCTCGCGGCTCATCGATCTCCATCCCCAAGAGTGGCGGAGCTTTCTCGAGGAAGCCGCCGGAGTTTCCAAGTACAAGGAACGCCGCCGGGAGACCCTGGCCAAGATCGAGCAGACGACCGAGACCCTGGAGTCGGTCCGCGAGATCCGGGATCAGCACACGAAGCGGCTCGGTCAACTGGCCCAGCAGGCCCGCCAGGCCGAACGTTTCCGGGCCCTACGCGAAACCCGTCGCACCCAGACGAGTCGCCTGTTCATCCTGCAGAAGCGGGAATTTTCGCGCAGCCTTGAAGGTGCTGACGGGCGGGTCCGCGAGGCGGAACGGAACCTCCAGGGGGTGAAGGCCGCCCAGGCCGGGATCGACGTCGAGCGCATCACCCTGGGAGAGCGCGAACGCCAGGTGATGGCCGCCTACGAGGAGGCCCAGACCCAGTGCCGCCGACTGGAACAGAAGATCCACGAGATTGAAACCCGTGAGAAAACCCGTGAGCTGGAACGCCAGCATCGGGTCCAGGAGCACGAACGGCTCGAAGCCGAGCAGGGCCGGCTCCGGGAACGTTTGGCCGCTGAGCAGTCGAACCTGGATGAGCTCGAGGCGAGGCTCGGCGAGAGCCGGGAAGATCAGGCGTCGGCCCGGCAGGAGTCGACCCGGGCCCAGGCCGAGTTCCAGTCCCGTGAGGATGAACGCCGTCGACTGGAGGAGCGTCTCAACCTCCTCCGCGAGGATCTGGCGCAGGCCCGGCGGGATGCGGAAGTGGGCCGGGTCAATGCCGAACATCTTCGGGAACAGGGAAGCGAGCTCGGGAACCAGCGTCGGGAGTGGGAGGGGCGCTTGGCCGGTGTCGAGACCGATGCGCTGCGTCGGAAGCGGGACCAGGTGGGGACTGAGCATGAGACCGGGCTCCGGGAGAAGGCGGATCGGGAGGCGGGACTCGCCGAACTCAAACAGAGTCTCGAGGCGGCCCGGATCCGGGTCCACGAATGCGAAGCGGAACTCCGCGAGACCGAGCGGACCCTCGAGCAGGCCAGAGGTCGCATCCAGGCCCAGGAACAGCTGCGCGAGGCGGCGCTCGCCTTCGAGGGAGACGAGGTCCGGGATTGGCTCGAACAGAAGGGGCTTGCGGATCGTCCACGTCTCGTCGAACGGATCGAGGTCGAAGCCGGATTCGAAGCCGTGGTCCAGGCAGTCCTCGGGGAACGGCTCAAGGCCGTTTGTGTCGATGCGCTCGAACCCTTCGCCGGCTCCTTTGCGGAGCTGGCCGCGAGTTCCGCCATGCTGATCGAACCCGAGGCCTCCCCCCCCCCACCCTCGCTTCCCGGGGCGGCCCCCGGTCCCCTCCGGAGTCCGACCGTGGATGTGGCCGCTTTCATGGCCGGCCTGCGGCAGGCGTCTTCGGTCGAGGAAGCACTCTCCCGGCGGCATGAGCTCGGCCGGTCGGAATACTGGGTCACCCCCCAGGGGGTCGTGGTGGGGCGCCACTGGATGGCGATCCACCGGGGAGACCGGGGACTGGGTTCGGTTTTCGCCTATGACCGGGAGATTCGCGCGCTCGAAGGGCGGCGGGTTGAGCTTGAAGCCAGACGCACGGCAGAGAACCATCGCCTCGAGGAGAGCGAGGCCTATGTCACGGATCTCGCCCGGCGCGTCTCCGATCTCGAGGCCTTGAACGCCGACCAGGCGGGACGGCTGATGGAGATCCGCACCCGGCTGATTCAACTCGATCTCGAGCTGGCCGAAGAAGAACGGCAACGGGAGGCCGCCTTGAAGTCGCGCGCGGAGCTCACGGAACGCCTGGCTGAACTCGACCTCCGCTTGGCGGAGGCCGAGACGGGATCCGCCGAGGCCGAAGACCGGATGGCGGCCCTCACCGCCACGGCCGAGCGGCTGGCGGCCGAGCGGGATGCGATTCGGGCCGAGTGCGAGGAGCGGGCCCTGAGGGCCCGGACGGTGGGTGCGCGCGAGCATGAACTCGAAGTGGCCGGCGAGCGGCTTGCAGTCGAAGTCGACGCGATCCGGGGGCGGGTGACGGAGACGGCCGGGCGGCTTTCCGAACTGGAGGCGGAGCTCCATCTGCTCGATGAACGGGGGCAGGCAGAGCAGTCGGACACAAAGGCGGAGGATGGACCGGAACGCTGGGTGGCGGCCCTCCGGACGGCCCAGGAGCGGCTCGAAGCGGTGCGCTCGGACCGGGAGGTGGGTGAACGGTCGAAAGCCCAACTCGAAGAGAAGCGCACGGAGACGACCCGGCAGTACGAAGCGGTCCGTGGCGTGCTCGAACAGTGCCGGCTCGAGGCCCAGGACTGGAAAAGCCGTCTGGCGGAGCTCGAAATCCGGGCCGAGCGCAGCCAGTGTGACTGGAGCCTCACCGTGACCGATACCGACACCGCGGATGCGATCGAAGGGGAGATCGAGGCTTTGGAACGGAAAATCGAACGGCTGGGGGAGGTCAACCTCCGGGCACCCGAGGATTACGAAAGCGAGCGGGTCCAAAAGGAGGCCCTGGATGCACAGATCCATGACATCACCCAGGGACTGAACCTGCTCCAGGAGGCGATCCAGAAAATCGACCTGGAAAGCCGGACCCGCTTCGATGCCACGTTCCGGGAAGTCAACCAGGGATTGAGACAGCTGTTCCCCCGTCTTTTCGGGGGGGGGCAGGCGGAGCTCCGGCGCGTGGGAGACAGCGAGGAGACGGCCGGTGTCGAACTGTTCGCCTGGCCGCCCGGCAAACGGCCGGTCTCGATCAGCCAGCTGTCCGGCGGAGAGAAGGCGCTCACCGCCATTGCCGTCATTTTCGCGATCTTCCGGCTCAATCCCGCCCCGTTC
>JAKARN010000186.1 GCA_021828425.1 Pseudomonadota bacterium
CACCAGAAAATCAATCACTCACGCCATTCAATACCGCCCGGTAGCGAAAGACACCAGCCAACCCGACAGGCCCCCCCGACGGTGAGCCCATCCTTGCCGGGCTCAGAGCGTGCTCTGGCCTTTCTGGAGTTCCTTGGGATTGACGCGGACGTGTCCGACCCGTTCGAGCTCGTTCAGGAAGAGCTGCATCTCGAAACCGGACTCCGCGCCTTCTTCGCTTTTCGTCCACGGCGCGAGACCCGGGCCGTCCAGAACCTTCCGGCCGGGGATTCGCACGGGGCCGGCCCCGACCACCGCCACGTCCCCTCCTCCCATGGAAAGGACATGGACCGTCCACAGCCCGGATGAGGGATTGGGCAGGCGGAACACAGAGGGGGCCAGTGCCGACGGGAAACCGGCGGGTGGGGGTGAGTTCCGGACCAGTCTCACGGGACCCCGGACCTGTTCCCCGGCCACGTGGGTCAGGGTCGGTTCGTGCGCAAGGAGGCGGGCGGCCGCCTGCGCAGCCTGATGAGCAATCCGGTGGGCCGCTTGGGCCACAAGCTCCCGTTCAATGATTGGACGGACTTGGGAGAAGGGTTTCGGTCGGGCTGGAATCCGCCGGATGACGCGCAATACGAGGGCCCGGTTCCCTGGCAGGCGGACCGGGGCACTGTTCAGGCCCCCCCGGAGCACGCTCGGAGTGAAGATGGCACGGGTCACCGCGGGTTCGGCAGCCAGTCCCTTGCCTCCGGTCGGCGTGATATCGGCCATCTTCCGGATCGGAAGACCGAGGGTCCGGCTCACGATCGCGAGTGAGCTATCGTTCTCGAAAGCCAGGTTGCCCATCTCATGGACGAGATGGTGGTAGAGCTGGATCTCTGCCCGCTTCCGGTAATGCTGGACGAGCTGGGCCCGGGCCGCCTTGAAGGACAGGCGCCGGCCGGCGCGGATCCCGCGCAGCTTGACGATCTCGTAACCGAAGGGGGTGGTGAGCGGACCATGCACGGCACCCATCTTCATGTGGTGGAGCGCGCGTGCCATCGAGGAGGGGACTTCCTTGGCGGTGATCCAGCCGAGAGCCCCGCCCCGCGCGGCGGTCCCCGGATCCTCGGAGTCTTTGCGGGCCAATGCGGAAAACCGGGCACCATGCGCAAGTGCCGCAAGGAGCCCCAAGGTTCGCTGGCGGGCCGCTTTCCGGGACGCCGGGGTCGAACCGGAACGGATCAGGATCATGGACACCTTCCACTGGGGGGGTGTCGTGTACCGGGACTCCCGTTCCGCATACAGGGTGAGCAGGTCGTTCAGGGTCGGGTGGATGCGGCCGGCCAGATCGCGGGCCGCAAGGAGGACATAGGCGACCGTCACTTCTTCGGGGTTTTCGAAGCGGGACTTTTCGCGACGCCAGGCCGCCTGAAGCATGGCCGGGGTGACCGCGGTCCGGGCCTGTGCCATAAAGCGGCTCGTGGGAATCTCGATCCAGCGCACCGGGCGCGACTCGTGGGCATAGCGGTAGCGGTTCCGAACGGAACTCGGTGGCAGGAAGGCGGTGCCGGCGATGCCTGCTTCGAGTCGGGTCAGGAGGAGTGACTCCCGGACCTGACTCTCGAAGGCAGCCGGGGTGAGGTTCTGCTCGTGCAGGTAGTCCTCGTAGAGACCCATCGAAAAATGGTGGTTCTCGCGGAATGCCGGAATCGTCCGGATGGCACGGGCAATATCCCGGCGGTTGACCCGGATACCGTCGTGCCGGGCCTGGGCGAGGAGCAGGGTTTTCTGGACCAGGGCTTCGAGGGCCTGCTGCCGGATCAGGTTGATCTCGCCTGCACTGGGCGTGAAACGGGATCCCATGATTTCGGTCAGGCGGGCGTACTGGGACTGGAAGGCCTCCTCTAGCTGGCCGGAACCGATCGTGATGCCATCGACCTTGGCCACGTAGTTCCCGCCAATGAGGCTCGGATAATCCTGGACACCCCAGAAAATGAAGGGGATGCCCACGACCACGAGAATGACCCAGAGAACCCACTTGCTCGCACGTTCACGCAATGAATCCAGCATGACTCAGATCCCGGATGAATTTTTAGAACGAACCCAGAACGACGGCCGTCTGCCGCAGGACGGCCAATGGCGGAGTGGACGGGACTCGAACCCGCGACCCCCGGCGTGACAAGCCGGTATTCTAACCAGCTGAACTACCACTCCGCCCCGACTGGTGGGTGCTGAGGGAATCGAACCCCCGACTTTCGCCGTGTAAAGGCGACGCTCTACCGGTCTGAGCTAAGCACCCTCAGGTCAGCCTATCAGTTTAATGCATCCTTCATGGGTTTGCTCGGCTTGAAGCCGAGCGAACGGCTGGCCGGAATACTGATCGTGGCTCCCGTCTTGGGATTGCGCCCGGTACGCGCCTTTCGGTTCTTCACGTGGAAGGAGCCGAAGCCGACCAGGGTGACCGTATCACCCTGGCACAGGGCATCGGTCAGACTCTCGATGACCGCATCCAGCACGCGGGTGCATTCGGCCTTCGAGACTCCAGTACGACTGGCTACCGCATCTATGAGTTCTGATTTATTCATGGGGATGACTTCCTCTCGTCGTGGGGGGACAACCTGGACCGGTCTTGAATCCAGCTCGTCCGTCGGTGACCCGGTTCGGTTCCCAGGCCGTTTCTAGTTTTATACTTGCCCCGCCGGATGCTGTCAAATCGACCGCACTAATGCGCTCTCGGCGACTCCACCGTTTCGGTCGAGGGCGGTGCAGGTTCCGCCAGGAGCCCGGAGGAAGGCTCCCCCGGTTCGTGGAGCGGAGCCGGCATCTCGGTCAGGGCCATGGCCCAGACCTGATCGATCCAGTTGACCGGACGGATCTCAAGCCCTCCCTTGATCGTCTCCGGGATCTCGGCGAGATCCTTGACGTTCTCCTCGGGGATGAGCACCGTGGTGATCCCCCCGCGGTGGGCCGCCAGGAGTTTTTCCTTGAGCCCCCCGATGGGCAAGACCTCTCCCCGCAGGGTGATTTCGCCGGTCATGGCCACCCCGGAGCGGACCGGAATCCGGCTCAGGGCCGAAACCAGTGCGGTGCACATGGCCACCCCGGCACTGGGTCCATCTTTCGGCGTTGCCCCTTCCGGGACATGGATATGGAAATCCTGTTTCTGGTAGAAGCTGGGCTCAATGCCCAGGCGTTCCGCCCGGCTGCGGACCACCGTGAGCGCCGCCTGGATCGATTCCTGCATGACCTCGCCCAGGTGCCCGGTCTGGATGAGTTTGCCCCGTCCCGGTACGATCGCCGCCTCGACCGTGAGCAGGTCCCCACCCATCTCGGTCCAGGCCAATCCCGTCACCTGCCCGACCTGGTCGCGCGTTTCGGCCCGGCCATAGCGGAAGCGGGGAACGCCCAGGTAATCGGCCAGGGTCTCCGGGGTGGGCACGACCGGATGCGGGGTCGTGGAATCGACCTGAAGTCTTTTCGCAACCTTGCGGGTAATCTTGGCAATCTCCCGCTCCAGGTTGCGGACGCCGGCCTCCTGGGTGTAACGGCGGATCATCGTCAACAGGATCCCTTCGTCGATCCCGCAATCGTCCGTCGAAAGTCCGGCATTGGCAAACTCCTTGGGCACGAGGTAGCGGCGGGCGATATTGAGCTTCTCTTCTTCGGTATAGCCCGGCAGGCGGATCACCTCGAGGCGGTCGAGGAGGGCCGGCGGAATGTTGAGCGTGTTGGCCGTAGCGACAAAGAGCACGTGAGAAAGGTCGAAATCGACCTCGAGGTAGTGATCGTTGAAGGTGTGGTTCTGCTCGGGATCCAGGACTTCGAGCAGGGCGGCAGATGGATCACCGCGAAAGTCGACCGACATCTTGTCGATCTCGTCGAGCAGAAACAACGGGTTCCGCACACCCACCTTGCTCAGGTTTTGCATGATCTTGCCGGGCATGGAACCGATGTAGGTCCGGCGGTGGCCCCGGATCTCCGCCTCATCCCGGACCCCCCCCAGGGACATGCGCACAAAACGCCGGCCGGTGGCCCGGGCGATGCTTCGTCCCAACGAGGTTTTGCCGACGCCCGGAGGTCCCACGAGGCAGATGATCGGTCCCCGGAGACGGCCGTGGGAAACCCGCTGCTGGACGGCCAGGTACTCGAGAATCCGCTCCTTGACCTTCTCCAGGCCGTAGTGGTCTTCCTCGAGGATCCGTTCGGCCGC
>JAKARN010000187.1 GCA_021828425.1 Pseudomonadota bacterium
GAGTTTACGTCAATCCCCGCAATGCGCAGGTGGTCTACGTCCTCAATACCGCAATGTACGAATCCACCGATGGCGGACGGCACTTCACCTCCATCAAGGGTTCGCCCAGCGGTGACGACTTCCATTCCCTCTGGATCGACCCCGAAAACCCGCATCGCATGATCCTCGGCGTCGACCAGGGAGCTTCCATCTCGATGGATGGCGGAAAAACTTGGACACCCTGGTTCAACGAGCCCACGGCCCAGATCTACCGGCTCACGACCGACAACCGCTTCCGCTACCACATCTATGCAACCCAGCAGGATTCGGGGAGCCTGGAGATCCCGAGCCGCAGCCGCCGGGGGATCCTCAGCAACCATTCCTGGAACCCGACGGCCGGAGGGGAGGCCGGATACGCCTTGCCCGATCCCCTGGATCCCCACATTGTCTTCGGGACCGATATCGGAGGCAGTGTAACCCGCTATGACAGCCTGACCGGCGATTCCCAGAATATCTCGCCCTGGATCTACAACACCTTCGGGACTCCACTTCCCCTCGCCCGGTACCGTTATCCCTGGGTGGTCCCACTGGCGTTCTCGCCGGAAAATCCACATATCCTGTATCTGGGTGCCCAGATCGTCTGGCAGTCAGACAACGACGGTCAAAGCTGGAGCATCATCAGTCCCGACCTGACCGGTGCCCGCCCATCCAAACCCGGGAAATCCCCGCTTCCCGAACCCACGATCCAAAATGCCACCGCACTTGGCTACGGCACCATCTACAGTCTCGCACCCTCACCCCGCCGATTCGGGGAAATCTGGGTTGGCACGACCAACGGCCGGGTTTGGCTCACGCGCAATGATGGCCACCACTGGCAGCAGGTCACGCCAGCCGGGCTGGGGCCTTGGAGCCGGATCGATCGGATCCAGGCCTCCCCTTTCTCTGCGGCCACTGCCTACCTGGCGGTCGACCGGCACCGGGTCAACGATGACCATCCCTACATTTACCGGACAACGGATTTTGGACGGCGCTGGTCTCTCGTGGTCAACGGCCTGCCCTCAAACGACTACGTCCACGTGGTCCGGGCAGATCCCAAACGCCGGGGCCTGCTGTTCGCCGGAACGGAGTTCGGCCTCTACGTTTCCTTCAACCAGGGTCGTCTCTGGCAGCCATTCAACCTCAACCTCCCCACCACTGCCATCCATGACATCGCCGTCCACGGCAACGACCTCATCGCGGGAACCCATGGACGGGGCATCTGGGTCCTCGATGACATCACCTCCCTTTTCCAGGACAAACCCGGGATCACACGGAAAACGGCTTTCCTCTACCGGCCGGAGACGGCATACCGCATCCCCCGCATCCGGTTCCGCGCCGAGCCCTTTCCTCCGGAGGTACCGCATGCCAAAAACCCGCCTGCCGGGGCGATCATCGATTACTACCTGAAGTCGCGGGTCGCAACCCCCCTCACGCTCACCATCGAAAACACATCCGGTACGGTACTCCGGGTTTTTTCAAGCGCCACAAACAGTTATCCAAAGCCCTTGGGTCTCGCACCCTTTCCCCGGTTTTGGAAGGCACCCATCAACCGTCTGCCGGACCAAGCGGGCCTGAACCGCTTCGTCTGGCACCTGAGGACCCGCCGACCGTGGGCCATGCACTACGGCTGGGGAGGTCCGGGATTGCTGCACAACACACCCGTGACTCCCGAGGGCCCCCTGGTTCCCCCAGGCCGTTATCGCCTGATCCTCCAAGTGGATGGCCACCGGTATGAACGGCCGTTGGTCGTGAGGCTCGATCCGAACAGCCACATGAGTGCCCATGAAGCGTGGGTGCAATACCGCCTGGCGGCCCTGGCGGCCAACGCCATAACGACAGTCACCGCCCGGAGCCGCGCCCTCGGGAGACTGGTAGCCGAAGTCCGGGAGCGGATTCATCGAAGCCGCGGGAAGCCCCGCCAACCGCTCACCCGCCTGAGCCGGCAGCTGAACCAGGCCGTCCGCGGAATGCGGGCAGGAACCCTCGAGGGCCACCTTGGGGTTCTCCTGGGCATGATTGACGGAGCCGAGCGCGCCCCGACCCAAAGCCAAATGCAAGCCTTCCGTCGGCTCCAGCTTCAATTGCGAGCATTCCGATCGGCATTTCACGGGATCCGGATCCGACTGGCGCAGTTCAACCAACGGCTGGGTCGGGGAGAAAAACCCCTGAAACTGGTCCTGCAAGAACCGGCACTGCTGCCGGTGCCTCGGGAGGCCGATGTTGGACTGTTTTAAAGGGAAACGAGCCCGGTGGGCGGGAGCGATCTCCTTCGCCGGGCTTCTGCCGCTCTGCGCCTTGCTTGCCGCATGCCACGCCCATCCGGCCGGCATGAAAGCATTGGCCTTCCCCCGTGGGGAGACCTGGCTGAACGTGACCCGGCCCCTCAACCGGAAGATGCTCAGGGGGCGAGTGGTTTTGCTCGATTTTTTCACTCCCGGCTGCATCAACTGCATCCAGATGATTCCGGTGCTGCGACGGCTCGAGCAACACTTCCATCCGGACTTTCTCGTGGTGAGCATCGACTCGCCGAAATTCACGGCTTCCGCGAGCCTTGCGGACCTGAGAACTTTTCTCGTCGACTTCCATGTTCACGAACCCGTGCTTGACGATACGAGACTCTCCCTCTGGAACCGATACGGGATCGAGGCCTGGCCGACTTTCATCCTGATCAATCCAGGAGGACGTCTGGTCCGCGCCTTCGTCGGTGAGACCTCCTATGGCCGCCTGGCCGCCGCCATCGGGACCGTGATCCGGAAAGCCCGACGATCGGGAACGCTCCACCCGGGCCCTCTACCGCTCCAACCGCTCAAGCGGCCAGGCGGCCTTCTTTTCGCCCCGGACAAGGTGGCCGTCAGGGGACAGTGGATCGCCATCGCCGACAGTGGTGACCACGAGGTGCTTCTCGCCAACCGGAAAGGCCAGGTTCTCCAGGTCATTGGATCGGGCAAGCCCGGCTGGAAAAACGGCCCGGCGCATGAGGCCCAGTTCGATGACCCGGAAGGACTGGCTTTGGGCCGTCAATTTTTGTACGTGGCGGATGCCGGCAACAATACGATCCGCCGGGTCAGTCTTCACAGCTTCGGGGTCACGACCCTGGCCGGTACCGGGCATCGTGCCTATGACGTCACGGGACGGGGGCCGGCGCGGACCGTGCCCCTCAACTCCCCCTGGGCACTCGACAAACAGGGCCGGATCCTGTGGATTGCCATGTCCGGAGAACACCAGATCTGGCGTCTCAATCTGGCCACAGGGGAGATTGAGGCCTGGGCTGGAACGGGGGCGGAAGGCATGGCGGATGGTTCCCGGCGGGAGGCGACCTTTGCCCAACCGAGCGGACTGGCCTCGACTCCGCGGATCCTCTATGACGCCGATCCGGAAAGCTCTTCCATCCGGATGATTTCGATCCGGACCGGTCAGGTGAAAACCCTCGTGGGTCAAGGCCTTTTCCACTGGGGATTCCGCAACGGACAGTTGTCCCGGGCCGAACTCCAGCATGCCCAGGGCCTCGCGTTGGACGGACGGATGCTTTATGTGGCCGATACCTTCAACAACGCCATCCGGGCCATCAACCTCGCAGATGGCCGGGTCTCGACACTGGCCCGGGGCGGCCCGCTGGACTTGCCGGGCGGACTCGCACTGCTCAACAGGACCACCCTCCTGATTGCCGATACGGGAGCCAACCGAATCCTGGCCCTCAATCTCAAGACGGATCAACTGGGTCCCTTCCCGCTCATCGCCCAACCGTGATCCCCCGCGCCCGGCCTGGTCCTGAACCGCAAGACAGTCACTGGCCCCGAGCTAGGGTCGTGCCTCCCCGCGCAGTCGGTCGAGATAACGCGCCAAAAGATCCACCTCCAGATTGACAACCCCATCAGCCTGAAGCCGACCCAGGGTGGTCCTGCGGATCGTATGGGGAATCACCAGGATGGAAAAAATCCGCCCCTGGAGAGCATTCACGGTGAGACTCACCCCGTCAACCGCAATGGATCCCTTGGGGGCGATCCAACGTTCGAGTCCGGGAGGGACCTCGATCCCGAAAAGCAGGCAGTCCTCCTGCTCATCCCGAATCCGGATCCGGCCCACGCCATCCACATGTCCCGAAACAAAATGCCCTCCGAGTTCGTCCCCCACCCGGAGAGCGGATTCGAGATTGAC
>JAKARN010000188.1 GCA_021828425.1 Pseudomonadota bacterium
CGCATTTGACGTTTGATGAAATGCTGCAACGGAATCTGGGCGTCATGGATGATACGGCAGCGGTCATGTGCCGTGACCATGGCATGCCGGTCAGGGTCTTTGAGACCCGTCACCGTGGAGCCTTGACGGCAATAGCCTCCGGTTGTGATGATATCGGAACCTTGGTTGATAACGAAGGGTCCCAGCATGTTGGATGATCTCCAAAAAGATGGGCAGGAACGGATGAAGAAGTGCGTGCTGGCACTCCGCGAGGAGTTCAGCAAAGTTCGCACCGGCCGGGCGCAGCCGGGTCTGGTCGAAAACCTGATAGTTGATTCCTACGACCAGAAAATGCCCTTAAAGCAACTGGCGACAATTGCGGTTTCGGATGCGCGGACTTTACTGGTTACTCCTTGGGATAAAAACCTGGTTCAGGCGATTGAAAAGTCGCTGCGTGCTTCGGATTTGGTGCTGAATCCTATCCTGAGTGGCCAAGTTATCCGGATCCCGCTGCCCCCGCTCAATGAGGAGCGGCGCAAGGAACTGGTCCGCGTCGTCCGCCACGAAGCGGAACAGGCACGAATTTCTATCCGTAATGTTCGCCGTGATGTTTTATCCCGAGTGAAGCAACTACACAAGGAGAAGGTCATGACGGAAGACGAGATGCGCAGGGCAGAGGATCTGCTCCAGAAATTGACGGACTCCAGCACGAAAGAGATTGATCATGAGCTGAGCAGGAAAGAAGCAGAATTGTTGGAGGTTTGAAAGGCCGTGCCTTCTTCCTTACCGGAACTGCGGCACGTGGCCATCATTATGGATGGCAATGGACGGTGGGCCCAGCAACGGGGCCTGCCGCGTTCGGCCGGGCACCGGGCTGGCTTGGATTCCGCCAAGAATGTGATCCGGGAGGCTCCCCGATGTGGCATTGGCCTCCTGTCTCTTTTTGCCTTTTCCAGTGAGAATTGGCTGCGACCTCGCTCGGAAGTCAAGGCATTGCTCAGTTTGTTTGCGGAGGCGTTGGAACGTGAGATCAATACCCTAATCAAGAACGAGATTCGCATCACGTTTATTGGCAACCGGTCCTCCTTCCCACGTAACCTGCAAAACCTGATGGCTGAGGCAGAGCACCAGTCCGCATCCGGGCAACGGCTGGTCCTGCTCGTCGTGGTTGGGTATGGGGGACGTTGGGATATCTGCCGGGCTTGCCAAACCCTGGCAAAAAAAGCCCAGTCCGGACTGGTTGCTCCCGAGGAAATCGACGAAAGGATGTTTGAGGAATGTCTGACCACCGCGGGATTTGGAGCCCCGGATCTTCTGATTCGGACAGGTGGAGAACGGCGTTTGAGCAACTTTTTGCTGTGGGATCTGGCCTACAGCGAGCTTTATTTCTCGGATATCTTGTGGCCTGATTTTACAGCGGTCCATCTGCAGGAGGCGTTGGAGGATTATCGGGGCCGTCAACGCCGCTTTGGCAGGACATCTCGGCAGATCGAGTATCTTCGGGATGGCTGAGGGATGACAAAATCCCCGAGGCTTTTGAGTGCGCTGGTTTTATCGCTTTTTGCACTCTCAATCATTATCTGGGTGAACTCCCTGGGTGTGGAGCTGGTGTACGGCTTGCTCATCGGCATTGCAGCGCATGAATGGTCACAACTGGTTCCCTTGGGGAGAATCCAGGGGTACGAGTTTGTCCTCCTCACCATCGCAGGGTTGTTTGCGGTATCACTTTTCCACCCCATCGGCCGGGTTTTGGTCCTTCCTCTGGTGACTTTGTTTTGGATCTTGGCCCCGGGCCTGATTTTTCGCCGCCAGAACCGTCTGGGGCCCCTGTGGGCCGTTTTGCTCGGTTGGCTGGTTCTGGTGGGCGCATGGTACGGATTAGTCGCATTGAGCTGGGGGCAAGGCCCGCCACACTGGCTCTTGCTGTCATTCCTATTGCTGGTCTGGGGTGCGGATTCGGGGGCTTATGTTGCCGGAAGGTTCTGGGGACGCCACGCCCTGGCTCCTGCAGTGAGTCCCAAAAAGACTTGGGAAGGGGTCTGGGGAGCCGGGGTCGCTGTCGGACTGGTACTGATTTTCATGTATTTTCTCCTGAAAGTCCCTCTGCTTGTCCTGTTTCCCTTAGGTATTCTGGTCTGGTATTTTTCCATTCTTGGCGATTTGTTTGAGAGCCGTCTCAAGCGGTGGCATGGGGTCAAAGACAGTGGCCGGATCATCCCGGGTCATGGCGGAGTGCTGGACCGCATCGATAGCTGGACGGCTGCGGCTCCGGTCTTTCTTCTCTTTTGGAACTGGTTTGTCCGATAATGGTACGCGAGGTGCGGAAACCGCATTTTTGTGATTGGCTGAGAGTGGGGGGAATACGCCATTGATGTCCATTCTGACGGCGGTGGCCGCTTTTATCCTGGCGATCGCGATTCTGGTTACGGTGCATGAGTTTGGGCATTTTTGGGTTGCCCGTCGTCTCGGTATCCGGACCATCCGTTTTTCAATTGGTTTCGGAAAGCCTTTTTGGACGCGTTCTTTTGGGCAGGGGAGGGGGAATCCCTGGGAGTTGGCTTTAGCGCCGATTCCGTTGGGCGGTTATGTCAAGATGCTGGACGGCCGGGAGGGCCCCATACCCCCGGGAGAGGAACACCAGGCCTTTGACCATCAACCGCTTGCCAAAAGGGCGCTGGTCGTGGTGGCGGGGCCGGCCTTCAATTTTCTGTTCGCGGTCCTGGCCCTCACGGTTGTTTATTCGGTGGGCTTTCCCGCTGTCCGTCCCGTTTTGGGATTGGTGACGCCCCGTTCTGTTGCCGCGCGGGCGGGCCTTCATGCGGGAGATGTGATTTTGGCCGTAAACGGGCATGAGAGCAAAACCTGGGGTCAGCTCGAGCTGGGTTTGGTCTCCGCGATCATGCGTAGCCACCAAATCCACGTGAGCTACCGGTCCCCCGCCGGAGTCAAAAAGAAGACCGTAATCTTGATTGGATCGCGCAAGCCGTTCACCGTTCCGGGTCATTTGCTCAAGGATTTGGGACTGAAACCGGGAGCGCCCCGGCTTCCACCCGTGATTCGTCAGGTCCTTCCTGGTTCAGCGGCCCAGAAAGCGGGCCTCTTGCCAGGCGATCGCCTGCTCACCATTGATGGCCATCCCCTGCGGAGTTTTAACGCATTGACTCGTTTTGTCATGAGACATCCGGATGGTCAGGTTCGGCTGGGCTGGATCCACGACGGCCATCCGATTTCCAGGGAGGTCACGCTCGGGGCCCGAGAGCTTGCAGGGCGCCGTTATGGATTCCTGGGGGTGACCGCTGCCCTGCCCGCGGGTTTCATGAAACAGTTCATGCTTCAGGTGCGGGACCCGCTTCCGATTGCTGTTTTGCACGCCCTACGTTATGTTTGGAGAATGTCGGGGTTGACGTTGGGCCTCGTTTACCGCATGATCACAGGCCAGGCTTCAATCCGGAACCTGAGCGGGCCCATCCGCATCGCGCAATATGCAGGTGAGACCGCCCGGGCGAGCTGGATTTCGTTCCTTTCATTTTTGTCGGTACTGAGTATCAGTCTGGGGCTTTTAAATCTGTTTCCAATCCCGATCCTTGACGGTGGCCACCTGCTTTACTATGCGATTGAAGTAGTCCATCGTCGCCCTCTTTCGGCTCGCGCCGAGTGGGTCGGCCAACAGGTAGGCTTCGGGCTATTGTTTTTGCTCATGGGGTTGGCTTTTTACAATGACCTGACCCATTTCCTGTAACACTTGAGGAATGCTGCTTGCGTAAGACGACCCTGTGGGGCATTTTTTTTATCCTGATTCTCTCGGGATCACTGCATCCCGTCTCGGCGAAATCAGAAGCCAGTTTTACGGTTCGCCACATCGTTATTGAAGGACTGCAACGGATTTCCCGAGGCACGGTCCTGGACTACCTGCCGATTTCCAAAGGCCAGCACATTGACCGAACGGTCATCCGCTCTGCTATTCGCTCACTTTTCCGAACCGGGTTTTTTAGTTCGGTTTCGATGTTACGGGCAGGTAGCCATACACTCATCCTCAAAGTTCATGAACGACCCTCCATCGCGCGCTTTACTTTCACTGGAAACCACGCCATATCCAAAAAGACGCTGAACCATGCCCTGGTCCGGGCAGGTCTCGTCGAAGGGAGGATTTTTGACCGTTCAGTAGATC
>JAKARN010000189.1 GCA_021828425.1 Pseudomonadota bacterium
AGAATTCGAGGCGGGAGCGCATAGACCGGGCAAACCGCACGGCTCGCCCCCTCCGACCAGCATGCCCAACCCAGCCCGGATGACCCGGGATGGCTCGGCGTCGGTTGGAGCGGACCCAGGATAGGGGGTATCCATTGAGCCTACTCCACATCAGTTTGAATCGCACCCGCCATAAGGGACCGGAGCCACCGGCTCCTTGGGTGGGGGCGGGATTCCTCCTCATTTGAGCTTCCCCTCGTTTGCCTCATAGCTCGCGAGAGTCCTGCCATGTGCAGCCGCGTAGTGCTGGAGGTACGCCATGAACCGTTCGTAGCTCTTCACCCCTTTGCTGGCGATCCACTCCTGCTTGAGTTGTTCGGGTCCTGCGACCTTGAGCAGGGTGGTGGGGGTGTACTGCTCATCGGATGCCAGATGGAAGGTTTTCCCATGGGGATCGGTATGCGCCCTGAGCCAGGCCGGTGTCAGGATATGCCCGGTCACGCCTGCCTCCCTCCGAAGGAGGAGATGCCGGCTGCAGATCCCCGGATTGAACTGTACGGGGACCCCGATGGGATACACCGGAACAGGATCGGGCCGGGGCGTGTTTCTCCAGATGCCGGAGAGAATCCGGGCGTTGGCATCCCACTGGGACATGGGTGGTAACCCAAAGATGCTCTCGATGGTGCGGACGATGTTGACCTGCGAGTCGGGGGCCGTGTCCAGATCCCCGGGGTTCACCCAAGGCCCCATGGCGAGTGCGAAGCTTCGGTGGGCATTGATATGGTCCGCCCCGGATTGGGCATCGTCTTCCGTCTGGAAAACAACCATATGCCTCCATTGGGGAGTGGTCGACAGATAGTGGAGGAACACGGCTGTTGCATGATCATTCTGTGCAACATAGTAGTCCGGCGTGTAATAGCAAGGAGCCAAGCCGGCGGTGTGATCGTCCGGAATCCAGATGTAGATAAAGTGCGGAAAAGCCTTGCCGGGATGCGCTTTCAGCCAGCGAATGGCCGCGGCGACCCGGGTTTTGTCGAGCAACATCAGATTCCAGCCGGGATAGGTGCGATCGACGTGGGCCAATAGCGCACTGCGGAGCACGCCATCCCGCCGACGGGCGAGATCTTCCCCGAAGTCCTCAAAGCTCACCTGGTGCTGCAGAAAATCGTTGAAGAGATAGAGGCGTTCTGGATAGCTGATCCAAGGGTTGGTGAAATCTCCCAGGTTCCTGCCGCGGTACTGGTAGGGGTCGTGACTGCCGGGAGCCTTCGGATCGAGGCTGGCATTTCCGCCGGGTCCCGCGTTCCAGAGCAATCCTCGATTGGAGTAGTACTCCGACCAGAGACGCTGCACGACATCAGAATCCGAGGCCCCGTCCACCCACTGGTGCCCCTGGGCCGTGACCTCCCCATCGACCATGAAATTGGCGAAGAGGACATTGTGGGCGGCCCAGGAGTAGAGATTGGGGAGCTCCTTGGGACCATACAAATCGAGGCGGGGATCGGCCCACCGACCCGCCGCCCGGTAGTCCCCGAGATCCTCATCAAAGGTCTTGTTTTCCCGCAGGATGAATACCACGTAGTGGATATGTTTGCGCAGGAACCGGGTGGTTTGGGCATTCTCCGCCTGCAACCGCTCCCGCTGCCTCGGGGTGAAGCCATCGTCCCGCAAGGCCCTCTGCGTCCAGTGGGGGAGACGGGCTGCGAGATGTCGCAGGGAAACCTGCTGCAGCAGGCCATGCATCATGTTTCCGATATATTGCCACTCGAGGTTGGGGCCGGTCCCAAAGCCCTTGCCAGCGGTGACATAAAGCCGGTCGCGGACAAGGGTGAGGGCCGTCGGGTACCAGGCGGTCGGAATCAGGCCCAGGCGCTTCCCGGTCTTCTCGTCATACACAGCCACATCATCGTTGCCCGCATTCGCGACGAAAAGCCTGCCCTGGGAGACGGCCAAGCCATCCGGATAGCTCCCGGGAGGGGCTCCTCGATAGGGCGCATCGTCGATGACCCGCACAGGTCGCAGGGTCCGGACATCCAGTTCCACCACGGCATCATCATTGGCATCAGCGACCCACACATCCGGGGTTCCCGGGACGGGAACCAGAGCCGTCGGATGCACGCCCGCCGCGACGCTCTGGGGACCTACGGGCGGCCCACTGGCAATCCTTCCCAGAACCTGGAAACTCCGCCGATCCACAACCGTGACTCCACTGCCGGCCCAGTCGCTCACAACGAGACGGCGGCCAAGATCTGCGAGCGTGACCGCAAAAGGATACGGGCCGACATTGAGGTACTGGGTTTTGCCACCGGCGAAATCGATCCGTGCAAGGCTGTTGGCCAGCATCCCCGTGACATAGAGGTGCTGCTCATGCGGTCCCACCACCAAGGAGTCAGGGTAGTAGAGCCATGGCCTCTGTTCATGATCGCCCTGATAGGTATAGGGGTATTGGCTTGGGGGGAAAGGCTGCCATTGGAGGGGATAGCGATGGACGATGGAGACCCGACTTCCCCTGACGCGCAGGGCCATGACCTGATCCGAGGCACCTCCGGCGGCATACCAGAGGCCCTGGGGACCCGCCACGAGACCCTGGAACCAATCACTCTGTGAGACGATCGTGGTGGGAACCGTCTTCGGGTTGGCCTCAGCACGCAAGGTGGCTTGGGCCTCGCGTTTGCGGATGGCGGCTGACTGGTTGGTCGTGTAAACGGTACCCGCCGGGCCCGTATGCCGGGGATTCAGGGCCACTCCACTCGTGCCCGAACTGGCCCGAACCACCGGGTGGGAGGGGGCAACCTTGCTAAATGCCGCGATGCGCGTGAGGCGCTCCAGATGGAGGGAATACCAGGTAATCGTCTGAAAGGGGGTTGCACCATTGGCCAAGACCGCAATCCGCCTCCCCCGGACGGCCACCCGGGTGGGGAAGTTCGGGGTGCTGACCAGGGTCCCAACCGGGGTGACCTCACGCCAAGTCGGAAGCGTACCGGTGTATCGTTTGCGCAGCAAAGGGGTCACCGTTACGGGCTGTGCCACCAAAGCGGGCCCGGGCACCGCTTCGGACGCGCCCGGGTAGAAAAACACCACAGTTAATGCGGCAAGGACCAGCCGTATTCTGACTCGTCTCGAGCCGTGCCTCAACCAAGCTTTCTGATTTCCCAACATGCACCCTCCTGTGAGCCGTTCGTTGATGCTCGACGGAAAGTTTCCTCGGTGGATTTTCCTCACACAGGAGGCTTGGCCCAGACGCGTACAGCAACGCGGCGCCGTGTCAAAACAATGTCAATCAAATGTCTTGGCAAAACGCCGGGCCATGGTCATATTAACAGCGGGCCTGGCCGACCGTACCGCAGCTCCACGGATCCTGCGTCTCGTCCACTCGGCCCTTGACCTCTTAAATGCCCCGCCTCGCCATGACCTCTCCTGAAACCGAAAAGGGACATGACGGCTTTGCGCTAACACCTGTGTTGTCATGCTTGACAACCCCCCCGCTGCGTTGGCACAATCGACAATATGCTTGCCATCCTCGTGTATCACTATCGCGAAGACTTCGACGATGGTGCGATCCTCGAGATGGTGATCTGGCGGGTGCCGAAACCTGTCACCGGCTCGCGGCATCCATACAAGTACCGTCTGTTCTACGGGCAGGCGGGCCGGCGTGAGGTTGGCTACGACAACGAGCGCCCGAAGGGCGATCATCGACACGAGGGTTCCCGCGAGGAACCCTACCGATTCGAGAACCCGGAGAAACTGCTCAATGATTTTCTGCGCGACGTGGCGCAGAGGAGGAACCGATGACCCAGCGACGCATCGCCATCATCCATATCCGAAAGGCGAACGAGGGCCTTGAGGCTGCCCGGGCAGGATTTCTCTCGGCGTGGAAGAGCGGCAAATACGCCGGCGAGCACTTCGATTTTGAATCCCCGGCGGCGCTCTTTCGGATCCTGACCCCGAAGCGATGGGAGCTCATTGAGTGCCTGCAGCGCACCGGGCCCATCGGAGTGCGCGCCTTGGCGCGCGAGCTCGAACGCGACGTGCGGCGCGTGCACGACGACGCGGCTGCCATGATCAAGTACAGCCTGGTCGAGAAGACCCCTGACGGCAAGCTTTGCGTACCGTTCGACGAGATCCGCGCTGACTTCGTCATGAAGG
>JAKARN010000190.1 GCA_021828425.1 Pseudomonadota bacterium
CGAGAATCCTTCTGCCGGAGTGGACGCGGCGGCAGAAGACCTTGCGGGCGCCGGGGATGACGGCACGGGTGGTATGGGCTTGCCCGCAGATTGCCCCAATCAAGATTGCCCGTCACCCACACATCACCACGCATACAGTGTGTAGATGGGAAAGACGCTGTTGCAGGAGGCCCGGATAAGCGGTTGGACGAGCCCCACACGAGGCTTCGGCCTTGAGCAGTCTCTCGGTGACCAAGAAAAGGGGACTGTCGTAGGGACCGGTGCGGGGTCCGGGCCCGCTTTGGGGCGGCACGCATTCCACCCCAAGTATCCCCTCGTGGCCCACTCCGGTTGAGCGCGGATTCCAGGATTCGCCAACGACAGATTCTCCGGGGACTCGGCAACGCCATGGAGCTCGAGCAGGCCATCCGTGACAGCCCCAAACCCAATCCCAAACCTTTCGCACGGTCCAGACCGCCTACCAGATGCGCGATAGCATTAGGCGATTCTGTACATATACTTCAAACTCAAGGACGTTTGAACTTGAAAAGCGGGTTGACCGAAGCGCGATATTAGTGTTATAGTTATGTATAACATATCTCTACCTCTCCCGTAACTGCAGCCCACGCGATAAACGAGAAAGCGCATGAAGTTCATCAAAAACCGGTACTGGGTCGTTCTGGCGGTTGCCGTCCTTGTTTTTGGCGGTCTCTGGGGGTTCAACCTCTACCGGGAGCACGCGATCCGGGCCTATTTCCGCCACTATGTCCCGCCGCCGGTCGTGGTGGCCACCGCGGTCGTCCGGCGTTTTCGGTGGTGGCGTGTGATCCGGACGGTTGGAAGTGTAGAGGCCGTCCAGACCGTCTCGCTCTCGCCTGACCTCCCCGGTCAGGTCACGGGAATCTTTTTCCATTCGGGCCAGTTCGTCCGGCGGGGGACCCGGCTCATTGCACTCAATGATGCCGAAGAGGAGGCAACCCTGCATTCGCTCGAGGCCACCGTGTTGTTGGACAAGCTCCAATACCAGCGCCAGAAAACGCTCCTCCACGGAAATCTCACGGCCCGTTCCAGCTACGACACGGCACGGGCGGCTTATTTGAGTGCCAAGGCGGATGCGGCCTCCGAGTCGGCCGTGATTGCCAACATGCAGGTGGTGGCCCCCTTCAGCGGGAGGCTCGGCATTCGTCTTGTCAACCTGGGTCAATACCTGACCGCAGGCACTGCGATCACCACGCTCACCCGCGTGGCACCGCTTTATGTCTCCTTCCATCTCCCGGAGCAGGACATTGACCGGCTGTACCCGGGCCAGGTGGCGCGGCTTTCCCTCCCGGCCGATCCGGGACGGCAATTCTACGGGCGGGTTGCCGTGATCAGCCCGACCATCAACTCGACGACCCGCTTGATCCACGTTCTGGCCCGTTTCCAGAACACGCACGGCTGGCTCAAGCCCGGCATGTTCGGGCGTCTTTCGATCCGCAGCCGTCATCGCGTTCCGGTGACGGCCATCCCGCGGATTGCGGTCAGCTACAGCCTGTATGGGGATACCGTCTGGGCGGTGGATCCACCGCCCGCGGGAAAGAAGTTCTCCAAGTCCTACCTGCCGTCCGTCCGTCAGGTTTTCGTCAAACCCGCGTTCTCGCACGGGGGATGGGTGGCCATCGCCCACGGCCTCTCCCCGGGCATGGAAATCGTGACGCAAGGCCAGATCAAGCTTCACAAGGGGGACCGGATCCGGGTCGATGACCAGGTCCGGTTGTCGACGCACGCCGGATCCCACCCATGAAGTTCACGGATTACTTCGTCACACGGCCGGTTTTGTCCTCCGTCCTCGCGCTTTTGATCTTTTTCCTGGGATTCCGGTCGATTTTCGAGATCGGACTGCGCCAGTATCCGAAGACCAAGACAGCGGTCGTGACCGTTTCGACTGCCTACCCGGGTGCCAGTGCACAGCTCATGCAGGGCTTTGTCACGACCCCCCTGGAACGTGCCATCGCGGCAACCCAGGGCATCGCCTACATGACTTCCTCGAGCAGCGAGGGCTCGAGCGCGATTACTGTCCGCATGCACCTCAACTACAGTGCCAACAAGGCCCTGACCCAGATCACCGCGGCCGTGAACCAGGTCCGCAATGTCCTGCCGGCAGCAAGCCAGTCTCCCGTGATCCAGGTCTCGACCGGTGAAAGAACCTCGCTCATGTACCTCAGTTTCTACAGTCACGAGATGTCGATCCCGGCCATCGCCGACTACCTGACGCGGGTCGTCGAGCCCGAGCTCGAGTCCGTGAATGGAGTGGCCTCGGCCCAGATCATGGGATATCCCTTTGCCATGAGGATCTGGCTCAATCCCTACCGTCTTGCTGCCTACCACCTGACCCCGGCGGCGGTGGTGCAGGCGATCGTGAACAACAACTACATTGCCGCGGTCGGACGGACCAAGTCCCGCCACATCGCCATCAACATCAATGCCGAGACCGGTCTCCATTCCGCACGAGCATTCCGTCGCCTGGTGGTCGCCCACCAGGGACACGCGCTGATCCGGCTTGGCGATCTCGGTCGGGTGGCCTTGGGTGCGGAAAACTACAACGGCCGTTTCCTGTTCGATGGCCGCTCCGCGGTCGCCATTGCCATCAATACCGCGCCCAATGCCAATCCGCTGAGCGTCGCCAGCACGATCCGCGGACTCATGCCCAAAATCCGCAAGGAGTTGCCCCCTTCGCTCCATGCCGCAGTGGCCTTCGACGCCAGCCAGTTCATCCGGAGTTCCCTGCACGACGTCCTCGTGACCCTGGTCGAGGCGGCCCTCATCGTCATCCTGATCATCTTCCTGTTTCTGGGCTCGGTCCGTGCGGTCTTGATCCCGGTCATCACGATTCCACTGTCCTTGATCGGGGTGGTTTTCGTCATGTGGGTTCTGGGCTATACCTTGAATCTTCTCACCCTCTTGGCCCTGGTTTTGGCCATCGGGCTCGTCGTGGATGACGCGATTGTCGTGGTCGAAAACATTCATCGGCACATCGAGGAGGGACACGCGCCGCTCGAGGCCGCGCTCCTCGGCGGCCGGGAGATTGCCGGTCCCATCATCGGCATGACCCTGACCCTGGCCGCGGTGTACGCGCCGATCGGCTTCCAGACCGGAATCACGGGAAGCCTGTTCCGTGAATTCGCGTTTACCCTGGCAGGCGCCGTTCTCATCTCCGGCCTTTTGGCCCTCACGCTCTCGCCCATGATGTGTTCCCGCCTGCTCAAGGAGAGCCGGGAGCAGGGACCCCTGGCCCTTCGGCTCGACCGTCTGTTCGGGTCCATCCGGGGCCTCTATGCCCGTCTGCTGGAACAGGCTCTCGACCGACGCTGGGTCACGGCGCTGATCGGGATCATGGTGCTTTCGAGTCTCTGGATGCTTTACCAGGGCGCCCAGCATGAACTCGCACCCTCCGAAGACCAGGGCGTGGTCTTCATCCAGGCCAGTGCCAGCCGGACGGCGACCGTGGGATATCTTTCGGATTACCTCGATGTGCTCAATCGCCTCTTCGCCCAAACACCCGATGTCGATCACAGTTTCATGGGAGCCGGGTTCGGTGGTGGCAACAGCCTGTTCGCTGGTGTCACGCTCACACCCTGGGACGATCGCAACCATTCGGCGGGCCAGATCCAGGTGCGCCTCCAGAAGGCCCTGAACCAAATGGCGGGAATTCGCGGATTTGCGGGACTCCCGCCGGCCCTGCCGGGTACGGGAGGTGGGGCACCGGTCGAGTTTGTGGTGACTTCCACCGGTTCCTACGCCCACCTCTACCAGGCATCCGAACAGCTCCGGGCAGCTGCCGGAAAAAGCGGGCTGTTCGCCTATATCCAAAACTCGCTGAAGTTCGACAACCCCGAGTACCAGATCCAGGTCAACCGGGCCCTGGCCGCGCAGGATGGGTTGGCCATGAGCGATGTGGGCAGTGCCCTGGCCGACCTGCTCAGCGGGGGCTATATCGACCACTTCAGCCTGGGCGGGGAAAGCTACCGGGTGATTCCGCAGATCGAGCAGCGGGACCGTTTTCGCGCACGCGACCTCAACCGCTACGAAGTGGCGGCAACCAATGGAACGCTGGTTCCGCTGGGCGACATCGTGACCCTGAAGAGTGAAGTCGCG
>JAKARN010000191.1 GCA_021828425.1 Pseudomonadota bacterium
TGAGCTAGAGCACCCCGAGGGTCGCGAGCAGGGCGACCAAATCGACCGGCACCATGATTCCCGCGTAATGGTCGAAGGACAGGCGGAAATAGCCGGCACTCACGATGTTGACCAGGTTTGAGGTCACGAAGGGCAGTGAGGTCGTGTCGGCCACGAAGCCCGTGGCCATGACGAAGGCAAAGGCGGCGGCCGGGCTGTAACCCAGGGCGAAGAGCATGGCCAGGACGATCGGGGTCAGGATGAGCGCTGCCCCGTCATTGGCAAAGAGGGCCGAGACCCCTGCTCCAAGCAGGATCACTAGGAGAAACAGCCGGTATCCGTTCCCGCCTCCCCAGTGGGCCACATGGAGGGCAGCCCAGTGAAAAAATCCTGCCTCGTCGAGGAGGAGCGAAATCAGGATCAGGGCCACGAAGGTCAGGGTCGCATCCCACACGATTCCCCAGACGGTCGCGAGGTTGGACCAGTGGATGACTCCGACTGCAAGCGCGATCGCCGCGCCCGCCATCGCACCCCAGCCGATGCCGAGTCCCCAGGGTCGGATGATCACCAGGAGGAGCGTCAATGCAAAGACGGAAAGCGCGAGAATCGTCACGAGGGGCGACGACCGTCACAGGGATGGGATCCCGGTGCATTCTTGAGCCCCGCACCCAGGAAGGCCTGGAGCCGGGCTTGGGCCGTCTTCCGGAAGAGGAGGTTTTCAGGCTCCTGGGCGAGGATCCGGAGGATCCTCCTCTGGCGCGGGGAGAGGGAGGGGGCCAGCCGATAGTAGATCCAGGTCCCCCTGCGCCGGTCGGCCACGAGCCCGGCCCGCCGGAGCCAGGCCAGATGGCGGGAGACCTTGGGCTGGGTGGATCCGAGTGCCGCCACGAGCTCGCAGACGCAGAGCTCGCCCTGGCTTCCCAGGAAGTCGAGGATGTAAAGCCGGGTTGGATCGGCGAGGGATTCCAGGAAACGGACCGTTCCATTCGTCAAGCCGTCTTCCGACCGATGACGGGACTGTGGGATGGGTCGCATGCGATCGGTTAATATATGTGGATGAACAAATATATCATGAAACCCGGTCCGGATTGACGTTCGGGTGCGAGCGGGGTACCTTGACTCGTGCCCGAAACCGGACGGCCCCCATGCGTCATGCTGGTCTTTGCGCCCTTGCCCTTTTTTCCCTCCCGATCCTGTCCCAGGCCTCAGCCGCTCCCCTGCTCCTCCGGGATCCCACGCTTTCCGCACATCACATCGTTTTCTCCTACGGCGGAATTCTCTGGCGGGTCGGACGGCACGGGGGAACCGCCCACCCATTGATCACCGGCCACGGGAACCTCGCCCGGCCACTCTACTCCCCGAATGGGCGCTGGATCGCGTTCACGGCCACCTACCAGGGCAATACCGACGTCTATGTGGCGCGTGCCGATGGCCAGGGCGTCCGCCGTCTCACCTTCTATCCCGGCCGGAACATTGCCGTCGGTTGGACCCCGGACAGCCGGGAGATCCTGTTCCGATCCACCCGTTACAGTTCAAACTACGTTCCTTCGCTCTACCTCGTGCCAGTCACCGGGGGATTTCCCGTGGCGCTTCCCCTGCCAACCGGGCAGGCCGGGTCCTTCTCCCCGGACGGGCGGGAGCTGGCCTATGTGCCGGAGCTCCAGTGGGAACGCTTCTGGCAGCACTATCAGGGTGGACAGGAGACCACGATCCGCATCGCCCGGCTCCGGAACTCCTCCGTGGTCCGGATCCCTCACGGAACGGCGGAGGACCGGGACCCGCTCTGGATCGGCCATGAGGTCTACTTCCTTTCCAACGCGCCCGGTAATTTCACCCTCTTTTCCTACAACGTGAAGAGCGGCCACATCCGCGAGCGGCTGCCGGCTCAGAGGATGGATGTGAGTTCGATCTCGGCTGGTCCGGATGGGATCGTGCTGGACCGGTTCGGCCAGATCGGGGTCTATGACCTGGCCACGGGTCGCGAACATCCGGTCCGGATCCGGCACCGGGGCAACGTGCCGGATCTGCGGACCCGCTATATCCAGGCCGCACCCTACATCCAGGATGCCGGGATCGCGCCCGATGGCGTGCGTGCCGTCTTCACCGCCTTCGGGAAGGTCCTGACGGTCCCAGCCCACCACGGCAGCATCGAAAACCTGACCCTTCGACCCGGCACCATGGACCGCGATCCGGCCTGGTCCCCGAACGGGCGCTGGATCGCCTATTTTTCGGACCGGACCGGTTCCTATGACCTCTACATCCGGCCCGATGACGGCATCGGACCGGTCCGGCGGATCGCCCTCGGCGAACCCAATGCCTTCTTCGGGCATCTCCATTGGGCGCCCGACAGCCACCGTCTCGTGTTCAGCGACCAGCGGCTCAATCTCTGGGAGGTCAATCTCGGCCGGAGCCACCCCACCCCGATCCGGATCGCGACCGACCGCTATGCCTCGCCGCTGCATGATTTCCACGCCCGCTGGTCGCCGGACAGCCGCTGGATCGTCTACACGCGGCTTTTGCCCAACTATCTCCATGCAGTCATGGTCTATTCGGTGAAAAACCACAAGACCCATGCCATCACGCATGGCGCGAGCGATTGTCTCGATCCGGTGTTCGGCGCGGGCGGACGGGACCTCTACTTCACGGAGAGTACCGATACGGCGCTGACCCAGGGCTGGCTGGACATGACGAGCCTCGACCACCCCATTCGCCGGAGTGTCTACGCGGTTGTCCTGCGCCACAAGGGCGTCTCGCCGCTGCCCTTGCGAAGCGGCTTTCCAGTGCTGGCCAAGCCCCGGAAACCGGCACCCAAGGCCCATCCGCTGCGGGTGCGGATCGACTTTGCGGGACTGTCCGAACGGCGGGTGGTCCTGCCCATCCCGCCGGCCAACTATACGGGTCTTTCCGCTGGCCGTCCGGGCGAGCTTTTCCTGGAGCGGGCGCCTCTCGTCCCCATCTCCCAGAACCTTGGGGGACCACCTGCCTTTTCCGTCCTCGAGTTCCACTTCGCGAACCGCCATCTGCAGACGCTCGTGGCCAAGACCCAGGTCTTTGATCTCGCGGCCGATGGCCGTTTCATGCTGACCCGGCTCGGATCCAACTGGCAGATCACCTCGATCGGGCCGCATCCCGTCCACCACAGGCTCGATACGGCTGCCATGCGGGTCCGGGTCGATCCCCAGGCCTCCTGGGACGAGATGTACCGGGATGTCTGGCGCATCGAGCATGCCTATTTCTACAGCCCGGTTTTCGACGGCACCCCGATCGTCACCGAGGAGAGGCGTTTTGCCCGTTATCTCCCAGGCGTGGGCAGCCGCAGCGGACTCAACGATCTCTTCCGCGAGATGCTGAGCTATATCGCAGTGGGCCACATGTTCGTCTCGGGTGGACTCCACCCGAAAACGCTGAAAGTCGGGGTGGGTCTGCTCGGTGCCAACTACCGCATCCGGCACGGCCGCTACCAGATCACTCGGATCCTCCGGGGGGGAGCCTGGAACCCCACCCTCTATGCCCCCCTCGCCCAGCCCGGGCTCGGCGTTCGCGTGGGAGACTATCTTCTCGCGGTCAACGGCCATCCCCTGCGTTCCTCCGAGAACCTCTACCAGGCCTTTGAAAATCTTGCAGGGGATCGGGTTCTCCTCACCGTGGGCCCTCATCCGGATGCCCAAGGCGCACACACCATCACGGTCAAGACCCTGGCCAGCGAGCATGCCTTGCGCGTCGCGGCCTGGGTGGACCACAACCTGCGGGTGGTCGACCGGCTGAGCCATGGGCGGCTTGGATACATCTACCTCCCGAACACCGGACTCCAGGGGTTCCAGAATTTCAACCGGTACTTCTTCTCGCAGGTCAACAAGGAGGGCCTCATCATCGACGAGCGTTTCAATACCGGGGGATTTCTCTCGGACTACATCATCCAGTACCTGAAGCGGGGACCGATGAGCCTCGTCGTGACCCGTTACGGGAAACCCTACATCGAGCCACCGGAAGCCAGCTTCGGGCCCCGCGTCATGATCATCAACCGCTACTCGGGATCCGGTGGGGACGCCCTGCCCTGGTATTTCAAGATGGATCACCTGGGACCGCTGGTCGGAACCCGGACCTGGGGCGGACTCGTCGGGATCGGCGGCTAC
>JAKARN010000192.1 GCA_021828425.1 Pseudomonadota bacterium
ATTCAAATTAAAGGACCAAATATAGGTTTTACCCTTGACTTCCCAGCGCTTCTGGAGTTTCGGGTGCAGCGCGCCCAAAAAGCCGATCCGGCGTTCGTCCAGGAAGAGACAGGCACATTCCGCAGGATCCAGGGCCACATGTTGAGACGGCCTGAAGCGCAGTCGTCCCGGCACGGAAACCAGCAATGACTCGAGATCCAGCTTGACGTCATAAAAATCGACTTCCCGATCTGGGGTTCCCCATTGCATCTCCACGGACGAACCGTTCCACAAGCCGGCGACTTCCTCTTGTTCATTCTTCCGCCCATCTTGTTCCCAGAAAACCGATCCCATCTCGAAAATCCGAAGCCGTCTCTGCTCGCGGGCCTGGTTGTAGACCAGCGTTCGCACAAGACAGGGCCAGAGACTCCGCCTCAGCGTGGATTGATCACCTGCCAGCGGATTGAGCAGGTGGACCGGTGATTCCTCCGGCGGGGCAAATGCCTGGTCCCAGTCCGGATCGATGAGCGAGAGGGAGATCGTTTCATGGTAGCCCCGCTCCGCGAGTCGTCCGCGCCATTTCTCCATGGACGCATGGAAGGGGTCCCGGGGCAAGCGCCGCAGTGCGCCAGTCAGCGGGCGCATCGGCAAGCGTGCATATCCATGGAGCCTGGCCACCTCCTCTACGAGATCTTCTGGCGCATGGAGATCGTAACGGCAGGAGGGAGGCGTCACCCGGAAACCGGAACCTGTCGGCTCCACAACACATCTCGTCGCCTCGAGGTATTTCAGCAGGGTCCGGCGCTGAAGTCGGCATCCGAGTTTTTTCTGGACCAGCGAGGGCTCGAGCCGGATTTCGCGCGGGCTGGGGGGGGTTCCCGTCGCCTCCGACAGGGCTTCAAAACGGATTGCCGAGCCATAGATCTCCGTCAGGAGTTCGACCGCACGCTCAATGGCAGAAACCGGAAGCGCCGGGTCCACTCCCCGCTCGAAACGCTGTGCCGCCTCGCTGCCACAGTTGATACGACGAGCCCGACCCGCAATCGCCCCCGGGGAAAAATGCGCACTCTCCAGAAAAATGTGACGGGTTTCGCTTTGCACTGAAGCCTCGAGTCCTCCCATCACACCCGCCAGGCCCAGAGGTCGTGTCGGGGAGGCCACGACCAGGAAGTCTTCATCCAGCTCAATGGTGCGTTTGTTCAAAAGGTCCAGGGATTCCCCTTTTCGAGCCCAGCGGACCCTGAGTTCGCCCTCGCCGACGGCCCCGGCATCGTATGCATGGAGCGGTTGGCCAAGCTCCATCATCACATATTGTGTGACATCGACGACCGGGTGAATCGATTCAATGCCCAAACGGGCCAACCGCATTCGCAGGGCCAACGGCGTCTCGATACGGGGATCCAAGAGCGCAAATTCAAGTCCGATAAACCGGGAGCAGGCAGAGGGCGCATCGATCCTGAGAGGACGACCCCGAGGCAGACTGGTAGCTCCCCCTGGCGGGGACCGGGACAAAGCCACTCCCGTCAGCCCGGAAATCTCGCGGGCCAATCCGAGCGCACTCAAACAGTCGCCACGGTTGGGTGTGACGTCGATTTCAAACAGGGCATCAGGCCACTCCAGCACCGGGGCAAGATCGACTCCGGTGACGCCCTCCCCGGGCAACTCCAGGATCCGGTCACTGCGGGTGCCGATGCCGAGTTCCTGCTCAGAACAGAGCATGCCTGAGGAAAGCACCTCGTGGAAATGCCGTTCGTCAAGCGGCGAGCGTCCCGGGAGCCGGGCGCCGGGCGGTGCCCAGGCAACCCGGTGACCGGGTTCGAGGTTCGGTGCCCCGGAGACCACCGTGGCCAGCCGGCCGCCGGCTTCCAACCGGCAGACCCGAAGCCGCCCGTCCTTCATAAAATCCACGGACTGGATGGCCGCCACGCACACTCCCGAAAAAGGCGCGGAGAGAACGTGCACGGTCTCGACCTCGAACCCCCCTTCCGTGAGCCGGTTCCGCAAGCGGTGATCCCGCATGGGGATGGGGAGCCAGTCCTCGAGCCAGCGACGGGTGATTTTCATGATCCCGAAGCCGCCGGACGTGGCGTCAGGAAACGCAGGTCATTGTCGTAAAACCACCGGATGTCGCCAATGCGGTATTTGAGCATGGCCAGCCGTTCGATCCCCATTCCAAAAGCCAGTCCGGACCACTCCCCGGGATCCACTCCGGATTGCCGAAAAACCTCGGGATGGACCAGGCCACAACCCATGACTTCGATCCAGCCGGACTGCTTGCACACCCGGCATCCGCGCCGGGCACAGAAAAAACACTCCAGATCGACCTCTGCCGACGGCTCGGTGAAGGGAAAATAAGAAGGACGAAACCGGATCTTCAGGCCATCCGTGAAAAAGGCGTGGAGAAAGTCACTCAGCACATCGGTCATCTCCGCCCATGAGATTTCCCGATCCACCACCAGTCCCTCCACCTGGTGAAACATGGGTGTATGCGTGAGATCCGAATCTCGACGGTAGACCCGGCCGGGCGCAATGATCCGAAGCGGTGGGCCCCACCGCCTGAGGGCGCGGATTTGTACGGGCGACGTGTGGGTCCGGAGCAGGAGGGCGCCGGGGTCCAGGTAAAAAGTGTCGTGGGCGGCCCGGGCCGGATGGTCCGGGCCCATGTTGAGCGCCGTAAAATTATGGAAGTCGTCCTCGATTTCGGGACCGGTCGCGATGGTGAAACCGCTGCCGCAAAAATGGTTCTCAATGAGGAGTCGGGCCTGGGTCAACGGATGAAGGGTCCCGGGCATGAGGCCCCGACCGGGCAGGGTGACATCCACCCGCTTGCGGGCCAGTTGTTTTTCGACCTGATCCGTCTCCAAGGACTTCCGTCGCTTCCGGATTGCCTCTTCAATCGCATCCCGGGCCCTGTTCAGTCCCTGACCGGTGGCACTTCGCTCCGCACCGGACAGAGTCGCCAACCGACGGAAGGCTTCCGGCAGGATTCCCTGCCGTCCCAGCCAGTGGACCCGGACCTGTTCCAGTTCGGCCAGGGTGCCGGCGGTGGAGATGGCCGCCAGGGCTGAATCGAGAAACTCCGGTTCGGATGCCACAGGGAACCTCCACAAGCGATTGCGGGAACTACACTCCGCCTGCTGGGAGGTTCAGCCAGCAGCCAGGGCCGTTTTGGCTTGCTCCACCAGCGTGGCAAAGGCCGCCGGATCCTGCACGGCGAGTTCCGCAAGAATTTTCCGGTCAACCACGATCTCGGCCTTGGACAGACCCTTCACGAACTGGCTGTAAGACAGGCCGTGCTCGCGGCTTCCCGCGTTGATCCGAACAATCCACAGGGCTCGGAATTCGCGCTTTCTCTGCCGCCGGTCGCGATACGCGTACTGGCCGGCCTTGAGCACCGCCTGCCGGGCGACCTTGATGGTCCGGCTGCGCGCACCATAGTAGCCCTTGGCCTTTTTCAGAACCTTCTTGTGCCGGGCCCGGCTGGTGACCCCCCTTTTTACTCGTGCCATGTCGAGTCTCCTTTACTGGTAGGGCAGAAGCGGGCGCAAACGGTCGCGGTCAGTAGGTCCGACGACCGCCGGACTGCGCAGCTGACGCTTCCGTTTGGGCGACTTGGTGGACAGGATATGGCGGCGATGGGAGTGTTTCCGTTTGAAGCCATTGGCTTGCGCCCGGAAACGCTTGGCCGCACCACGATTGGTCTTGAGCTTGGGCATGACACACTACTCCGCATATTGGCTTGGTTCCGCTCTCGCGGCATTGACGACCAAGGGCATTCCCTCAAGGGGAATGCTTTTCGGTTTTACTTGCGACGGGGCACGAGCACCATCACAATTTGTCGTCCTTCAAGGCGCGGCGCCATCTCGACCACCGCATTCGAATCCAAATCCGTCTGGATCCGGTTGAGAATCTGGGCACCCAAGTCCTGGTGCAGCAATTCGCGTCCCCTAAAACGCAGGGTGACCTTCGCCTTATCTCCGTCTGCCAGAAAACGCATGATACTTTTCAGCTTGATCTGGTAGTCGTTTTCTTCCGTGGTCGGCCGGAACTTGACCTCCTTGATATGGATCTGCTTCTGCTTCTTGCGGTTGGCCTGAACCTTCTTGT
>JAKARN010000193.1 GCA_021828425.1 Pseudomonadota bacterium
AGCGCGCAGGAACGGCGGATCCGGCCATTGCCATGATTCCCTACCGGTCCTATCTCCTCCGGGCCTTCCATCAGTGGATCGTGGACAACGGACTCACCCCGCACCTGGTCCTGGCAGTGGGAGTGGAGGGCATACGGATTCCGCCCCTGCCGGCCCCGGAGGGTCGGGTCATCCTGAACCTGTCCCCGGCGGCCGCCCAGGCGCTCCTGATCGACCCGGACGGGGTCGAGGCCGAGATGCGTTTTGACGGCAAGCCTTACTCCGTCCGGATTCCGCTCGCAGGATGCCTCGGGATTTTCGCGGCGGAAAATGGCGTCGGGATGTGGTTTCCCGACGAACCCGCGCTTCCGGCCGGGGAACCCCCGGGATCACCACCCAGCGGTCACCCGCCCGCTGCGGGACGGCCCAGCCTGCGGATCGTCAAGTAAGCAGTGGGTCGCCCCACCCCAATCGGGAATTTCCTTCGATTCCCCAATCCCTCTGACCGATTGCATCCCTTCAGGAGATCGGACAGGTTGGGAGCTACTCAGGCGTGCAGAAGTGAGCGGATCCGTGGCATGACCCCGCCCGCGAAACTCGATGGGCGCAAGGTCGGTCGCGCAACGAGGAAACCGATCCGCTTCCCAGTCGTCCAGCGATCCGTGGCAGAGTCAACGCGCGCGCATTCCTTGAGTTTCCAAAAAACCTTGTGCCCCTGGGTTCGAGTGGTGCACTGGCATCCCTCGGAGGCAGGAGACCAATTGATCGGAAGACACAAAAAGATCTTGCATGGGAGATGGATCCAGACCCCGCTCCCGTTTTGGGTTCTCCAGCCGTCTCTCGCCTGATCGTCATCCCACGCTCCTCCGGGTCTGCACAGTCTTCACCCTGTTTTTCCGGGTTCGGATTGGGCATCGTCTCCTGAACCGCTGCGGGAGTGCGATGTCCATCGCCCGCCCGATCCTGCGGGTCGACTCGTCCTGGCGCCCTGACAAGAGATCCACTCGCTGCTAATATCGGGCCTACAACCGGCAGGGGGAGGAATCCCACGCATCAAGTGGCCGGGCTCCTGGAGACTTGACGATGAAGACGAAGGGTTCTAAGCGCTGGACTTATCTCAGGTTTGCGGTGAGTGCGATTCTGATCGGGCTTCTGGCACTCACGGTGATATTGCCTTCCCATGAGCTTCCCTTTCACCTGCACATCAGAACCGATAGCGGTGTGGTTGAACCCCGTACAGGCATGCCACTTCCACGTGGTCTTCACCCGGGGGATGTCGTCCCCCTCGCGGCACAGGGGGTCAGGATGCGTGCCGTACTGCTCAACGGGAACGTCCCGGACGATGCCTCCTACCTCCTTCGGGTGGAGCGGGGGGATGGCCTGAAATCAGTCGCAGTGCGGAGCGTACCCCTGTCCCGCACCCCGACGTTTTACCCCAATGCCCTCATCACGCTCGTGCTGACCGGCATGATTCTGGCTCTGGGACTTCTTGTGCTATGGCGGGGGCGCGGCTGGGAGGCGTGGGGCATTGCCGTCTTTTTCCTGAGCTCGTCGTTGAGTGACTCACTGATGAGTTTTTCTGCCCCGCCCTACGCCAATCTCATGCTTCTGGGAACCGAGACGCTACTGACAGGCGTGATATTCGTGGGACTTTTTCTGATGGCTCACGCGCTTGTGGGCTGGAGACCCGGTCAGAAGCTGGCCTGGAAGTGGCTGTATGGATTTCTGCTTTCATGCTTTGTGGCGGCCAGAGTTGGAGAGATAGCCGGATTCCTCTTCACAGGGATGGGAAATCCTCCGATCGCCATCCAGGTCGGGACCTTCCTTCTCGGGCTTCTGTGCCTCGCTGTTCCCATCCTGATTCTTGCGCATGGTTACTACCGGGCCAGCCCGGAGGCTCGTCTCCGCATCCGCTGATCCTCCTCGGAACCTCGTTGCTCATCCCGCTTTTCATATCCTATGCCTTCTGGCACACCTCCTCCCTGTGGGTCGCTTTGGGCCGTCTCTTTTTAACCCTATCGTTGATCGCTTTCTATACCTACGCCATTCTTCGCCGGCGTCTGGTCGAGGTCCGGGTGGTGGTGAACCGGGTGCTCGTCTTCGCCACCCTGATGGCGGGGGTCGTGGGATTCTTCGCCCTCATCGAGAGCCTGATCGAGCGGAGTGCGATTGGCGAGGGTGCAGGGATTGCCTTTGAAATCGTGATCCCGCTCATTCTGGGAGTGCTGTTCCACCAGCTCCACCGACGGATCGAAGCCTTCGTGGACCGCGTATTCTTCCAACGCGAGCATCGGGCCCGGGCGGAGTTGAACCGCTTCGTGCATGATGCGGCCTTCATCCAGTCGCCTGCCGTCCTCCTTGAGCGGACCGTCGAGACCTTCGGACGTGCAGTGGGCGCCACCGGATGTGCGCTCTACGAGATTCATCCACAGGGCTATCGGTTGAGTGCCCGCGACGATGCTGCCCGCCGTCTTCCGGTGCTTCTGGACCCGGACGATCGTGCCCTGGTCCGCTTGCGTGCCACACGGAACGTGCAGGATCTCCATAGCCTTGGGAGTGCCCTCGGGGAGGAAGGGTTGGCCCTGCCCCTGGCCCTCCGCGGGCAGCTCTTCGGTGTGTTGTTCCTGGGACCTCTTCCGGCCGGGCGCTATGCGAAAGCCGATATCGAACGCTTGGCCCACGCTGCTCATGAGGTGGGAGCCTCGCTCTTCGCGCTGAGGGCGCAGGCGGCCGATCAGCTCATCGAGGCTTTGGCCAGCGGCCGCCTGGAGCCCGGCCAAGCCCGTGACTGGGCAATCCGGCTTGCGGATGGAAGAGTCCTGCAACCTGCCTGAAACCTGGGGCCTCCTCCGGTATCGAGTTTCCCTGGACAGGCTCTTGGGCCAAAGTGGAGGCGGGAGGAGCGTCCGGTCCAGGGGAAGAACGAGGCAACTCGCAGGATCCCACCTCCTCCTCACCGGATCCCCCAGCAGGCGATTCAGCCAAAGGACGACTGTCAAGAACAGGGAGATAAGCTTTTCCAGGCGGAAGCCAAGAGCCGGTCAACCGGGGAGCCCCCTGGAACCCTGCACAAAAAAGGCAGGCGGGTTCCCATGGGGTGAAATCCCGCGAAATCGTCTTCGAGGGAAAGGAAGGAGGATCCTCGAGAAGGAAGCCTCAGCATCGGCACCAGGTGGGGTCGGGGATTGTAGTACACTGCAGCAGTTCGAAAGTGACAAGCGAAATCCATTACAGAATTTCATGACTTGCTTGTAACACTCAATGATCGGAGGTGTTCCATGACAACAAGACCGTGGGGGTTTCGGGTCCGGGTCTGCTTCGCGTTTCTTCTCTCCCTTGGCTTCACATCCTGGGCGCATGCGAACGGCTTCTGGGACGGGATTAGCTTCCATTGCGATGGACAGCAGCTCGCGTCCCACTACGTGGCAACGTACACCGGACTTTGGGCCGCAGGAGGAAGAACCGCATGGCTGAAAGTGAGCACGTATGATCCGAATGCCGTACTTCTGCACATTGCCGTCTACGACGACAACAACCATTTGGTGATTTCCTACCCATGCACGACCACGCTTTCCTCCAATTGCATCCTGAACTGGACACCCAAGTGGAATGGGGATTACTACGTCAAGTTCGAGAACGAGGGTAGCGATCCCGTCGCCTACGACTGGCATTACACCAATACGGTCGGGTGGTATTCAAGTCCCTCGATCAACTGCTATTAATCGAGTGGCCCGGGATCGGTGCATGAACGCAGTGACGGAGCACCAGGAGGTGCAGGTTGTGTAGCTCGGTTGGTTGAGTCTGGGCCCGCGCCTTGCCCTGCGTGGACCACCGGCCGGAAGGGGGGCAGGAGGCCCACGTGAGCGACATTGCCATCTGCTGCATAAGTTCAGAAACCATTGGCACTCTTTTGGGGGAGGAGGAGTGCCATGCAAATCCAGCCTATGGGTTACCGGATCCGGGGGTTGTACCGGGTTGCCGCCCTCGGTCCGCTCTGGGAAACCACCCCCCCGCTTTGCCTTCGTTGCCGAACCGCAGACCCATGGTGTTGCCGAACGATTCAACCGAACCCTGAAAGAACAGGCCATTCATGGGCGCATCTTCA
>JAKARN010000194.1 GCA_021828425.1 Pseudomonadota bacterium
ACTGTCCAGCATCGGCCGTGCCGTGAACAGTGTCGAAGCCAACAAGCAGGTCACCTATTTCATCAACAAGGCCTTCGACCATGGGCGCAGGATGCACTCGATCATGCTGGCAGTCCAGCGCCAGCCAGGATCCAACGCCGTCACCATCTCCAAGGAACTGCACAAGGTGATCGCCACACTGTCGAAAGAGGCACCAGGCGATGCGAAACTGCAGATTTTCCATGATCATGCCGAGTTCGTGAACCTTTCGATCCGGGAAGTCAAGCTGACGCTCCTGCTCTCGATCCTGTTTGTCACGCTGGTCATCTTCGTGTTCCTGCGCAATCTCCGGGCCACCCTGATCGCCGCGCTCGCCCTTCCCACTTCGATCATCGGAACCTTTGCATTCATGAAGCTCATGGGCTTCGGGCTCGACAACCTGTCGCTCATGGGACTCACATTGGCGGTGGGTTTCGTCGTGGACGATGCCATCGTGGTTCTGGAGAACATCATCCGCCACCGGGAAATGGGAGAACCCGTGTTCCGGGCAGCGCTTCTCGGTACCCAGGAGATTGGTTTCACGGTGGTTTCGATGACCCTGTCCCTGGCGGCGGTTTTCCTGCCGATCCTTCTCATGGGAGGCATCCTGGGCCGGTTGTTCCGCGAGTTTGCCATCACGGTCGCGATCGCCATTCTGCTTTCCGGGGTCGTCTCGCTCACCCTGACTCCCATGTTGTGCAGTCGCTTTCTCAAGGAAGCCGTGACCACCAACCGCTTCCAGCGGCTGTTTGAGGTGGGATTCGAGCGAGTCCGGGCATTCTATGAGAGCACGTTGACTTGGGCCGTGGAGCACTGGCGCACCATGCTGGCTGTTGCCGCGGCCATGCTGGTCCTCACCTTCTACTTTTTTGCCATCGTGCCGAAGGGGTTTATTCCGCAGGAGGACACGGGTCTCGTGCTTGCGGCGACCCAGGCGCCGGAAGGGATCACCTTTCACCAATTGCAACACCTGCAGGAGCGGGTCGTCCGGATCGTCCAGGCCAACCCCTATGTTGCCCGCATCATTTCCAGCGTGGGCCAGGGGGAGGGCGGAACGGCCGGGGGCAACATCGGCCGCTTCTTCTTCATGCTGAAAAGCCAGCGCAGCGTGAGTGCGAACCAGGTGATCCAGCAGCTCCGGCGGGCCGTGCGGAAGGTGCATCGCTTGCAGGTTTTCTTCCGCATCCCGCCAGCCATCAGCATCGGGTCATTGGGCGGAAACGGATCTTACGACTATGTGCTGCAGGGCCTGAGTGTACGGGCCTTGAACCGCGCTGCGACCCGCTTCCTTCCTGAATTGCGGCAGGTTCCCGGCATCCAGAGCGTGAGCTCGAGCCTTCAGCTCAACAACCCGGAAATCGACATCCATATCCTCCGGCAGCGGGCCTCCCTGCTCGGTGTAACCGCTCAAGCCATCCAGGAGACCCTGGATGATGCTTTTGGAGGCAATCAGGTCAGCTTGATTTACGGGGCCTCAAACGAGTATCCCGTGATTGCGGAGCTGGCTCCACCCTACCAGCGCAACATCCAGGCCCTCAATATCCTGAATGTGCCCGGTGCGAACGGGACCCTGGTGCCACTGCCCGCCGTGGCCCGCATCCGTGCCGGTATCGGACCGCTTGAAGTCGATCACTACGAACAGCTGCCCTCGGTGACCTTCTCCTTCAACCTGGCACCGGGAACCTCACTCGGCCAGGCCACCCGGCGCATCGGGGCATTGGCCAAAGCCCGGCTCCCGTCCGGGATTACCGGGGTTTTCGCCGGCAGTGCGCAGACCTTCCAGAAATCACTGGTTGACCTGCCCGTGCTGCTCCTGGTCACGATTCTCGTGATTTACATGGTGCTGGCGATTCTCTATGAGCACTTCATTCACCCCATCACGATCCTGACCGCCCTGCCCCTCGCCATGGTGGGGGCACTCCTGAGCTTGATCCTGTTCAACCAGCAGCTCAACATTTACAGCTTTGTCGGGCTCATTATGCTGGTCGGACTGGTCAAGAAGAACGGAATCATCATGATCGACTTTGCAATCGATCGCCGTCGGGCCGGAGCGAGCGCGCCGGAGGCCATCATTGAAGCCTGTGTTGTGCGATTCCGGCCCATTCTGATGACAACGCTGGCTGCCATTCTGGGCACCCTGCCGATCGCGATCGGGTTTGGCCCCGGCGGGGCTTCCCGGCGCCCTCTCGGGGTCGCCGTGGTTGGCGGACTCCTGTTTTCGCAGGCGCTCACGCTCTATATCACCCCGGCCTTTTATGTCGCCATGGACCGGCTTTCCGCCCGGCTTCATCCGGCGGCGGGTGCCGCACAGCCGGCCGCGAGTTACCCGGCTCCCTCCGTTTGATTCCAGGAGGGGCCCGATGACAGGCGGGCTCAGTGTGAATAGGTGCCGCTCCGGACTTTTCCCCGGAAGACGAGATACTGGTATCCGTTGTAGACGAGCATGATCGGAAGCAGGAGTCCGATCCCGGCCAGCATGAAAACCAGGGTCAGGGGGGAGGCTGCGGCTGCCTGGAGGGTGAGGGCGGGAGGGACCAATGCCGGATAGAGACTGGTGGCCAGACCGGCAAAGGAGGTGAGGAAGATCACCATGGTGGCCGCGAAGGGCAAGATCTCCCGTTTCCGGTGCAGCGCCCGCAGCAGGATCCAGAAGGCGCAGAGGGCCAGGATCGGCAGCGGGGCGATGAAATAGAGGGAGGGGGTCGTAAACCACTTCTGGGCTACGCGAGGATAGATGATCGGGGTCCAGACGGTCACGACGGCCGCGACGAAAAGCGTAAGCATCGCGAGCCAAAAGGCAGCCCGGCGAGCCCTTGCCTGGATGATGCCCTCGGTTCTCAGGACAAGGTAGGTGGCTCCGAGTAGGGCATAGCCGGCCGTGACTCCAAGAGCCACAATGGCCGGGAAGGGTGCCCACCAGATCCAGACCGATCCCGTGAAATGACCGTCCTCGGAGGGGATGCCGCCGAGCAGGCTGCCCAGGGCGAGTCCTTGGGAAACCGCAATCAGGAGGCTCGAACCGGCGAAGGCTGCGTTCCAGAAGCGCTTGTTCCGCGCATGTTCCCGGAACTCGAAGGCGGAAGCACGGAGGATCATGCCGAACAGCATGAATATGACCGGCAGGTAGAGGGCATGGAGCAGCAGGGCATAAGCCGCGGGGAAGGCGCCAAAAAGGGCACCACCCAATAAAACCAGCCATGTTTCGTTGGCGTCCCAGACGCTACCCAGTGTCCCCATGAGGATGGCACGCCGCTCTTCCGTGGGCGAGAACAGCGACAGCATGCCGACGCCGAGGGTAAAGCCGTCCAGCGTGACATAGAGGGCCAGGATGACCCCGATCAAGCCGAACCAGATGTTTTCGAGCAGCGCCGTGGCCGCGCTCATGTTCAGGGCTCATCCAGTGGATGGGGTGGGGTTGGGGATGCGTTTGCGTCAATCGGGTTGGCCGGGTGGAGCGGTGGCGGGGTCATCCCGAGATCAGGCCCCTCGCGGATGATGCGCCGGAAGAACACGCCGAAGCTGGCCAACAGCACCCCATACAACAGAAGATAGCCCAGCAGGGAAAAGGTCACGGTGCCCGGGGCGAGACGGGAGACGCCTGCCGAGGTCCGGAGGATGCCATTCACGATCCACGGCTGGCGTCCGACCTCGCGGACGATCCATCCGCATTCCACGGCGATGTACCCGAGAGGGAGCGCGGCGATCCAGGCCTTGAGCCAGAGACGGTGACGGTCCAGCTGATCGGGATGAAGTGCCTTGCGCCACCAGAGCCAGAGGCTCCAGAGGATGAGGCCGAAAACGTAGAATCCGATCAGAACCATCAGGCGAAAGGCATAGAACAGGAGGGGCAGAAGCGGAGGCTGGTTTCGCCGTGGGATGGATCTCAGTCCGATCACCCGTCCCGTGATGCGGTGCGTTGCGAGCAGGCTCAAAACGTCCGGGATCTGGATGGCCCACAGGTTTTTTTGAGCCTGCTGGCTGGGCCAGGCAACCAACGCCCAAGGGGCTCCCTGTCCCCGTGGATTGGTTTTCCAGTGTCCTT
>JAKARN010000195.1 GCA_021828425.1 Pseudomonadota bacterium
TTCCGATCTAGGCGGGACGAGTGGCAGCACGACCGTCACCCAGAGCACCCAGGACGTCTACCAGACGGCCCAGAGCCTCTACAACAGTCTCACGGGACAGGGCTGGTCCGGAGGACCGGATCCCGGATCGAAGGACAAGAACGTGACAAGCTGGAACATGACGTTCACCAAGACCCTGAACGGGCAGACCCAGACCCTGAATGTCAAGATCACGTCCAACTCGAGCGGGGGCAGTACCGTGACCTCGACCACGAGCTGAGAGCGCCATGACCCTTCAATCAGCCGGAACCGGAAAGACCAGGCGCGCTGTGAGGGGATGCCGTGCGGGCGGGATCGCCGCGTGGGTCTTGGGCCTCCTCCTCGCGGGAGCGGCCCGGGCGGCCTGGATTCCCCACGTCGAGTGCACGCCATCGACCGTGCCTTCAGGCACCCGCCTCACCATCGTCGGCCGCGATACCGTCGTGAACGGCCTGCCGATGAGCATGATCGAACTCCATTCCCCGCGGTCGCGTCAGGCGGTCCTGGACTGGTATGAGAAGCACTGGACCCTGGCCAATGGCCAGCCGCATTACATCCGCTACCGTGTGGGGGCCTGGCAGGTCATTGCCCGGAAGCAGGGATCCTGTTTCGAGACCGTCCAGCTCAAAAACGAGGGATCCGGCAGTTTTGGCCTGATCGGGATCAGCCGTCCGGCAGTCGCACAGCGCTCGGTCCGGCACCCCCGCTTTCCGGCCCTGGCCGGCAGCCGGTCCCTGCTCCACCTGCTCAGCAACGATGGCGGCAAGATCGGCGAGACCTGGCTGTTCAAAAACTCGGGGAGCGTCATGCAGAACGCCCGCTTCTATCTCGGACGTTTCCACCGCGACGGCTGGGTGGATGAGATGAGCCAGAAGGAGAGTGTGCATGGCCGGACCGTGGTCGTGCTCATGCTCCAGAAAGGTTCCCGGACCGCCCAGATCGTGGTGGAGCCTGCGGCGACCGGATCATTCATCGTGGCGACGCGGGTCCACCATGGATAGGAAGCCGATGGGCCTCCGATCATCCGGCCCGGGTCTCCGTGGCGGGAAGTTCCATGCCCGGGGCCAGGGCATGGTCGAGTATCTCGTCGCCGTGGTTTTCACCGCGATCGTCCTGATTGCCGTGAGCGCACCGCTCGGCTCCCATCCCTCGGCCATCGTCCAGCTCGCGGATGCGATCAAGGGTTTCTGGTCCAACTATTCCTACATCCTGTCCCTACCCTAGAAAGAAGCAAGAAGGTACCCATGGCGCTCAAAGTCCCGAAAAGCTAGGGCAGTCGTTTTGCCGTGATCATGGCGGTGGCCGTGGTCTTGGCCGGAACGGCTGCCTACCTGTCGGTCAACTACCTGAAACGGAGCGAAAGCAGCTACCGGCAACGGGTCGCCCGCAAGCTGCTCGGTCGCCTCGCCCAGGTGGTGGTGCCGACCATGAACCTGGCCCCGGGCACCGTGGCCAGTGCCGCCGACATGGCGTTGCGTTACGTTCCGCGGGACCTCATCTATCCCACGACGGTCACGACCGCCAACTGGCGGCTCTTTGCCGGCCATCGCCTGACCCGCGGAGTGGAGCGCGGCCTTCCGCTCCGCACGGTCGATTTCGAAAAACCCTACGGTGGGGATTTCGCGGCCACCATGCCCAAGAACATGCGGGCGATCACGGTCGACGTCAATGGCGAGAACCGGATCGCCGGCCTGATCCGCCCGGGTGACCGGGTCGATGTCCTGGTGATCGCGAACCAGGCGGGTGGCAGCGGTCGCCTGATTCCGGTCATCCACCGGGCCCTGGTCGTGGCGACCGGGAAGCACACGCGCTTCACGCCGATCCGGACCTTCGGCCCGCGCACCCAGTACGTCAACCAGATCATGAGCCAGTACGCGAGCCTCACGCTCGAGCTCAATCCCGTGCAGGCCGCCCGGGTGGCCATTGCCCAGAAGGTGGGCCAGCTGCGCGTGATCCTGACCCCGAAGAAATCACTTCCGTCACCCCGGGTTCCCATGCTGACCGGTGAGGCGATCCTGAGCGGTGTGACCGCCCGGGCGGGTTCGGCGGCACCGCCCACAGTCGAGTACATCGTCGGTCAAGGCACTGCCCGGGTCAGGATGCGGAGCGTGGGGTTGGGTCAGCCCATGCCCGCCCCCCAGGCTGCCCGGTCGGCGGCCCCCCTCTCGCAGACCCAAAAGACCCTGAAAAGCCTCCAGAACTACCTTCATGAACAGAGAAAGGCCATGCAGAAAAGCGTGAACGAAAACCCCGACTGTCCGCCGTATTGCGGGGCCATGGCCACCCAGGGCCATGGCTTTGCCGGAGGGATGCCGCGATGACCGGGCGTTTCCCTCCCGCTTTCCGGGGCATCGGCAAGAACGGGATGCTCCTCCTCGCGTTTTTCGCCCTCGCCACGATCGCCTCGGGCCAGCCGAACCCGGGAGCCTCGGGGCAAAGGGGTCCCCGCACCCGTCAGCTTCTCATGTACGACGGCCAGATCAAGATCCTCCCGATCCCGTATGTGGCCCGGGTGGCTGTCGGGAACGGCAAGATCGTGGGGGTGACCACCCTGCCGAACCAGATTGTCCTGATCGGAACCGGAATCGGAACGACGGACATGGTCCTCTGGACACGGACCGGCCAAGTGATTTTCTACCATCTCTTCCTCACCCCGTACGATAACCAGCAGACCTATGACCAGATCCATGCCGTGCTCGACCCCATCCCGGGACTTCATGTCTCGAACGCGGACGGGCACGTGGTCCTCTCGGGCGACCTCAATCCGGAGGAGGCCCGCACGGTGGCCCAGATCGCGAAGACCTTCCCCGGCACCATCGACATGGTCCGGGCGAACACGGTCGACATGAAGCGCATGGTGTACCTGGATGTCCAGGTCATCGACTTCAAGAAATCGGCGCTCCGCGACTTGGGCATCCAGTGGCAGAACAGCATGGAGGGTCCCTCCTATGGCGTGGTCGGGGACTTCGTCGGCAACAACACCTTCCGCCTGGGCGATGTCTCCCAGGGCGGGGGCGCCAATACCCTGAACGGACTGGTCAGCGGACAGCCCGGCCCGCTCACCGGATTGCCCATCCAGGTGAACCCCTTCCAGAACTACCTGGGCTTGGTCTCCTCCCTGACCTCGACGATCAACCTGGCGGTCCAGGATGGCACGGCCTACATCTTGGCCAATCCCCAGCTCAGCACGCGCAGCGGGGGCGTCGCCTCCTTCCTCGCGGGCGGGGAGATTCCCATCCCCATCTCGAGCGCACTGGGCCAGACGACCGTGCTCTACAAGAAGTACGGGGTCATGCTCAAGATCAAGCCCCAGGCCGACCGCTTCGGCAACATCCTCACGAACATCGACACCGAGGTCAGCCAGCTCGACCCCACGGTCACGATCGACGGCTATCCGGGCTTTCTGACCCGCAAGACCGCGACCCTCGTGAACGTGCATAGCGGCCAGACCATCGTCCTGTCCGGCCTGGTCCATTCGCTGGGCGCCTCGACCCTGAACAAGTTCCCCTGGCTCGGGGACATCCCGATCCTGGGCTGGCTGTTCAAGTCCCACAACTTCCAGGCGTCCCGCAGCGAACTCGTCATCTTCGTGACGCCCGTGATCTTCAACCCCGCCTCCCGCATCAACCGCACAGTCATCCGCCGTGGGGTTCACTGGGTGCACCAGTTCAACGCGACCATGGGAAGCGGGATCTACATGCCGGGATTCGGGGTGGGACCCGGCACGCATCTCCGCCCGGTCCGGGGTCGGCCCCCGGCCCAGCACCCGGCCGCCCAGCCGGCATCCCCCGGGAGCCCGGCATCCGTGTCCCGGCCCGTGCCGGCGCCCGCGACGCGCGCCGGAACCCCGGTGACAACACCGCTGACCGTCCCCCCCGGTGAGACCGGGGGTGCGCGGCCGTGGTTTTCGGATCTGTTCTGACCGGGGAGGGCGGTTTCCATGTTTCGGGTCAACATCACGAATTCACGCGGCAAGGTCGAAACGGTCACCTGCACCTCGGCCAGCGCCTCGATCGGCAAGTCGGACGAG
>JAKARN010000196.1 GCA_021828425.1 Pseudomonadota bacterium
ATCTTCGTTCAGACGAAATCCGAATGCCTTTCGATACCTGCCCGACTTGCGGCATGCCGGCCCTGTACCATCCAGGGCCGGAATCCGGGCGATATCACTGGTTCAAAGCCTGATTCATGATCTTTGGCGTGACGAAAACAATGACCTGATCCTTGTTATTCGTAATGGATGTATTACGGAAAAGCCACCCCAAAAGTGGAATATCGCCAAGTAGAGGAACCTTGTTCACAGTTTTGGTCCGATCGGTTTCATAAATGCCACCGAGAACAATGGTGTCCCCATTGTTAACGAGTACATCGGTTTTGATCGATCGGGTATCAATCGATGGCACTTCACCTCCGGAACCCGTTGGCACTTCTTGGCCAATGGAGTCGTTCCGAACCTCGAGGTTCATGATAATCCGGTTGTCTGGGGTAATTTGTGGTGTTACTTCGAGCCGAAGCACGGCCTTTTTAAAGGCGACAGAGGTGGCACCGCTGGAAGCCGCCTCCTGATAGGGAATCTCAACACCCTGTTCGATCGTGGCTTTTTGTTCGTCAGCCGTGATGACACGCGGACTTGAGACAACTTCCCCCAGCCCCTCTGATTGCAAGGCCGAAAGCTCTAGGTTGATGAGATAGTTTGAGTTGAGGATACCAACGGCCAGTGTTCCGACTGAACCGATCGAACTCGTGGCTGGATTGTTGACCGCCAACTGATCACCGAGAGCCGGAAAAGTGACTGGCTGGAAATTTCCGGTCGTATTGTAGTTAGCCAGTGCCGACTGCTGGATAGTATTATTGCCAGTTGAATCTCCAGTCACACTGACCAGACTGTCCGGACCCGTCTGGCCAACACCGACTAGGCCGAGCTGGGTTCCTAGATTTTTGGAGAAATCGTCGGTCGCCACAACGATTCGAGAGGAAATAAGGACTTGGCGGACTGGGATATCCAGCGTTCCCACGAGCCGCCGGACTTCCGCGATCCGAGTACTTGTGTCCTGCACAATCAGCATATTCGTCCGGGGATCGACACTGACGCTTCCACGGGGGCCGAGCAGGTGTTTTTGTTGCTCGATCAGAAGTTGTAGGCTGGCGGCTTGGGCATAGTTGACCCTGAGATAGGCTGTATGGAGTGGCGCGAGAACCTGGAGCTGACGGCGGGCGGCTGCTTGTTGGCGTTCCTCTGCAGCCAGTTGCGCAATAGGTGCAATCATCATCACATTACCCTGTTTGCGCATCCCAAGACCTTCAGATACGAGAATGATATGTAACGCTTGGTCCCATGGCACGTCGTGCAACCGTAGGGTGATGTCCCCATGGACGTCATTGGCCACTACCAAGTTGGTCTTGCTGAAGTCCGCCAAGATCTGTAGAACAGCGCGGACAGGGATGTGCTGGAAGTTGAGGGTCAGCGGTGCGCCGACAAAAACCCGTCTCGCCTGCAGCCGTTGCTGGAGGGAAGTCAAGGGTTGCAGCTCGACTGAGAACTGTCTGTTGCTTTGATAGGCGAGCTGGGAAAAGTGGCCATAGCCCCTGATAACCAGGCGGACGTTATGCCCTATTTGTCGGGCTGTAAACTCCTGCACTGGTGTTGCAAATTCCGTTACCTGATACCGTTTCTCAAGCCGGTGAGGCAGGTGAGCATTCCTAAACATCACCGTGATCCGGTGTCCAACTTGTTGGACATTTCCGGTTATCGTCTGAGTGTTAAGCAGGATGTTGATCTGTCCAGCACCGTTCGAGCTCCTTGAAAAATGAATGGCCCTAATACCAGGAACAACGCTTCGCTGAACTGCTCTTGATGGAGCTTCGGCAAAGCGGCTGACGGGTCCGAAGGCCCTTTGCTGCTGCGATGCTGCACCGATAATCACAAACAGCGTGTCCCCCTTACGAAGCAAGTGAAAAGGTTCCACGGTTTTGAGACCCAGGACAACCCGGGTCCGGCCCTCGGCTTGAGCGAGGCTTACGTTGCGAACGGCGCCGATGCCAACTCGCTGCTGCTCAGGGAGGGTTCCCAATGTGGTATGGAGGAGATCGATCGCGATGTAGGGAGGGGTGCTTACGGTGAAACTGAGCGTTCGTGGGACGGGGCCACTGAGGTGCAGCGCTAACTGGACCCGGTTGCCCGGCAAGCCGACCGAGGTCACCGACCGCAACGTATTGGCGTGAGCCAAGGGACCAAGCATGACTGCCATGATGCCGCCCGCCAAGAGAGCAACTGGGAGGTTGGATCGGAGATTGGAATGCAGATTGCGATTATGTTGGATCATGGCTGTTAGCCTCCCGAGGCCACGGAGAGGGGAAGATATGCACGTTCGGAGACCCAACCACCGGTGCCGTTGGGCAGCAACTCACGCAGTTCGACTCCCCCCGTTGAGATGGAAACGATCTTGCCGTCGTCCTGTCCCAAGTAGTCTCCTACCGATACACGGTGGATCAGACCATTGGGATCCTTGATCAGGGCGTACCAAAAGCCATGGGACCGGATGGTACCCACCATGCTCAGGCTGTCCAACGGGAAGCGTTCAAGATACTGGCGAGGACGATTCAGGTTGGGAATGGCGTGACCGGCCGTCCCCGTGGGCATGAACGGGGAACGAAGGTTGAGATCCGCGAACCGGAAAGGGTGGTATGGAGGTACCGTGGGTAACGGTGGCAGGGGTCCAGCCCTCTCGCTCTGGATACGGGTGACCCATGCGCGCAGCCGCTCGCTAGAGTTCGAGCATCCAGCGAGGATAAAACACCCGGTAGCAACGATGATCAGGATCCGGAAAGCGGAGCGACGTGGCTCTTTCATGGGTGTCCTCCCGGATGACCTGCAAATCCCCGACGGGCCTTTTCGAAATAGCGGTAGGTATAGCCGGTGACCTGCATTGAAAGAAGATTCGGAGCGTGCGCCAGGGGTTGAATGGAAAACTGAGAGAGTGTGACAATCCGGGGTAGTGCGCCGACATCACTCACGAACTTGCCTAACTGGTGGAACGTTCCCACATACTCCATGACGATCGGTTGTTCGGCATAAAAGTGCTTCCGGATAACGCCTACCGGTTTAAAAAGCCGTTGTTTCAGCCCATCAAGCTGGGCAGTCGTTGAAATGTCACGCAGGAGGGACGGAATTTCATCCCTGCTGGGGAGCTGGTGCAGCATAACGCCATAGGTTTGCTGCATTTCCTTGAACTGGGTTTGGTAGGCTGGTAGGGCGGCCGCGAGCAAGGCTTTGGACTTGAAATCCCTTTTCAGGACGGTTTCGTGGCGTTCTGCTTGGTGTAGTGTACTGATTCCCCCGCGGATTATGAGGAAGTAGCCGATTAGGATAGTGAAGGCAACGATCAGGCCAGAAAAGATGATCTTGATTGGAGCTGGCCAGATGGCCGACTCCTTCAGGTTCAGGTTCCTGATCTCGAAATCTTTGAGTTCACTCCATTTCATGGTCGCCGGCTCCGGGAAGGACGGTGTGCCTTATGGGCATTTTTGTTTACGACATGTGTTTGGACGATGAACACGCTGCGACGGAGTGGTCCCACGCTATGGGTCCTCACGATGTTCAGCTGTGGATCGGCCAGCCAAGGGGATGCGGCAATGCGGCGCATATAGTTGGAGACCTTGGCCGGAGACTGGGCAATCCCACTGAGGACAATAGCGCCCTGGGGGTTTTCCGCGAGTTTGGTCAGATACACTCCGGCGGGTATAGTCCGCGTCAGTTGGTCAAAGAGGTGAGCTGGGGTAGAACGGCGAGCCTGCAGACGCTCAATAACGCGGATTCGGTCAAGTAGACGGGTGCGCATGGAACGGAGTTCGTTGACTTGGCCGATTTCCTCGGTCACCTTCTGGATTTCGGATTCGAGGTAACGGTTCCTGGACCGTTGCTCACTCACCAGACTATTAACTTGGATGTCGATTAGGGCGACCAGGAGAACCGATAACATGAAAATACCGGCCAAAATCCGGTTGAAACGCTCCTGGCGTTCCTGACGCTCCAGTTCGCGGTGCGGCAGTAGGTTGATGCGAGGCATGGTTAGCTGAAGCTCCTCATGGCGAGTCCCATGGCAATCATCAGGGTAGAGGC